>JAQUPC010000009.1 GCA_028716765.1 Alphaproteobacteria bacterium
TGGTCGTATTCAGTACCCGGGGAGGTATGGATATTGAGAGTGTCCCCGAAAACGAAGTACACCGCACCGAGTTTGATTACATTAAAGGATTACCACTGTATGACGCCATTGACCTGGCTGCCGGCGCAGGCGTTCCGAATAAACTGCTGCTTGAAGTGGCCGAGGTAACCTCGAAAGTGGTGGAAGTATTTAAAAAGTATGATTGCACTATCCTGGATGCAACAAAGATACGCCTCACCTAACGTATCAGGATTCGCGGGGTTAACGCTGCTGTCACACTTAGTCCCTGGCGCGCGGGCGTAGGCTTCGCCACCGGAGCCGTAACCATCGGGACCAGCGCAAAAACCATATGTACCGACTGAACCCTTAACGGTAAATCCGCTTACCTTACAGGGAGTTCCAACGGGCAGACTTGGGGGTAAGACGGGCGGCCATCCGCTATACAAAGCCAAAGAGTAATCCACATAGCAAGTTCCCCCGCCACCCGACATCGACTTCCAGACATGCGTTCCCGACGGCCCGTCCTTGAGACAAGCGATAAGGTTATAACCAAGATTGTCCATCGTTGTGGCGCCCGGTTGATCGCAAGGCATAGAGAGACACACGAAAGATGTGCCTATTAAATCAGATGGTTTGCAAACCGCGGCAGCGGCTTCAAAGGCCAAAAACAAAACGCCTATCAAAACAAGGGGGGAAAGAACAAAACGGGTGCGCATGGGCTTGGCCTCCATATGGCAGGAACACCCGTCCAATTTGAGCGTCAAATGTTATAAAATGATTAAGACTCTTCCTATGCCCTTGGGCGAGACAAACGGGCCGTCTTAACTTTTCTAAAGAACCCCCAGCATGCTGGCGACCAGAGGGTGGCGCACGATATCGCGGTCGGAAAGCCTTATCACGGCCAGACCCGGCACCGGCTCAAGCTTCCTCGCGATGTCGGCAAGGCCGGACATGCCGTCCAAAAGGTCGCTTTGATCGGGGTCGCCCGTCAGAACCATCGTCGAGTGCCAGCCGAGCCGCGTCAGAAGCATTTTTATCTGGTTGTAAGTGCAGTTTTGGGCTTCGTCGATCACGACGAAGGCGTTGTTCAGCGTCCGGCCGCGCATGAAGCCTATAGGGGCGATTTCGATCGCGCCTTCGGCAAGATATTGCTTGAGGCGCTTGCCGCCCAAACGGTCGTTTAGCGCGTCGTAGAGCGGGCGCAAATAGGGGGCCATTTTCTCCTGAATATCGCCGGGAAGGAAGCCGATGGTCTCGCCCGCTTCGAGCGCGGGGCGCGACAGGACGATGCGGTCGACGCGGCCCGCTTCAAGCGCTTCCACGGCGGCGCTGATGGCAAGGTAGGTTTTGCCGGTGCCCGCGGGCCCGGCGGCGATGACAAGGCTGTGTTTGGCCATGGCTTCCAGCAAGGCGGCCTGATTGGCGTTTTGCGGCTTGACCTTGCGGACGTAACTTTGATCGCGGCGCTCGAAGGACGGATCGTTCAAGGGATTCCACGGCGATCCCGACGGAAACAGCGGTTCGACGTTGTGATGCTTTTCGGCACGAGAGCTGGCGTGTTCAAAACGCGCGCGCCTTTTGGCCATTTGATCCTCGATTCTGTCCGTTAACGTGCGGACACAGGTTAAGGCTCCCCCAACCGCGGGAGCGCCGGAAACTTTGGCATGAAAATGTGTCGAAAAAGGTCACGAAAGGCGCGGCGCCGCTTGCGGAGAATATGGAGTGCGATGTCAACGGCGTGCGAATAATTTTGCCTCGCTTTTCCGTTCTTGCCGGGCTTTGCCCGGCGCAAGAGCTTTCATTTCTTTCAAGCTCCTGGGATAATCATAAAAGATACAAGGTTAACAACTCGCTAAAAAGCCAAGGTGTTGACGGTATTTATTTGCCACGTCCCACATATGGTATTTGTTTTTCCGTCTGCAAGGCCTCACGCTCCGCTTGACTCCTTGCGTCTCTGACCCTAACGTGCGGCCTCTTTCAGAGGATAACGCTATGAAGATCGCCAATTCACTCAAGTCGCTGAAAAAGCGCGACGCGAACTGCAAGGTCGTGAAACGCAAAGGCCGCGTTTACGTCATCAACAAAAAGAACCCCCGCTACAAGGCGCGGCAGGGCTGAGATCCGTTTCCTTTCAGGGCGGCGTGGTTTTAAGCTTTTCATAACATTTGGCTGGCACACTTGGCAGACGTTTTCCCCTAGCGGAGGTCCGGCCATGCGTTTTATCCTTGCTCTTGCTGCCCTAATTGCTTTGTTCGCCGTTCATCCGGCCTTCGCTGAGGATACATTTGTGCCAACGATGCCGTGCGGCACCCTTGGAGCAACACATATGGCGGCGGATAATTCCGGCCTCGTTGTTTGTGCGCTCGTTGCGACCGGAACTGGTGCCACCAGATGCGTGCCCGACGTAAGCGACTGCGTCTGGAAGTCGATGTCGGGCGGGGGCGGTTCATGCTACAACGATTATGCCTTGGCCCCCAGTCTGCCTCCCGGAAGCCCTTGCACGATAAGCGGCTTCACCGTCAAAGGTAATCTGGGGCCAACAGGTTTCTGCATCTGTGACGGAGGCACCGTTATCAGTTCGTGGTTCTTCCGGCCAGCTGGCGGTGAATGTGCACTAGGGTGTGAAAACCGCGCGTTGGGCGGGGGCAAAAGCGCCTACCTATGCTGTCAGAGCTAATGGCATCCTCTTTGTAAAATCTCTCGACACATCGGATTAGCAATAAGGGCCGCGCTACAAGGCGCGGCAGGGCTGAGGCCCGTTTTCTTTTATTCTTCCCGTTTCCATGAGTCGGCGCCGCTATGTTCGGCGCGAAACGTTTGCGCGCGCGGCAACCGCAACAAGACTACATGGCCAGCATACAGACAGCGTAGACCGTGAGCGGGCCGAAGCCCGGCAGCCATGAGGAATCGGCGACACCCCAGCCCTTATTAAAGCCAAAGCTATCTGACGGCCCGTTGTAATCGATATTTTCCCCCCAATAACTCAAGTAACCTCCTCCGGAGGCCAGATAACCATCAGGACAGGTTGCTTCGCACCATCCCGTTTCGCAACTGTTTTGCGCCCTCGTTATTTTGGGAGCGTTAACGGGTTTCCATGTCGCGCCATCGCAACCCTCAAAAGTATTGGTGGTGCTATTGAAATGTATCGTGCCTGCCGTTGCGGCCGCGCAAACTGTACTGTCGTTTCCAACTTTTATGCTGCCGTTGACGTCGAGCGCGGTTTGCGGCTCCGAAACATTGATCCCGACACGGCCTAGCATGGAGACGGTGAACACAGGATACCATAGCCCGTCAGTACAACAGTTATAGGAACCTACGACAAATTTGTCGCTGTGCGCGCCGGGATTGTCGCCGATATTCATGCGCAACTCCGTTATGTCGTAATTGGCATTATACCGCGCCATCCATAAATAATCCGAGTTATCGCTATCCCATCCCGGTCCGGAAGGGCCGCCTGAAAACATGAGAAAACGCCCATAGTTCGGAAACGCACCCGTATTGTAGGGGTTGAGTTCGCCAAGGCGAAGATTTCCGCCCGTAATTTGTAACATGTCGGTCGGCTGTGTGGTGCCAATGCCGACGTTGCCGTTGGGCAGGGCATAAACGGGCGCCATCGTTTTCCAGCGCAAGTTTCCTGTCTTGTCTATAAGGCAGGCGAGGAGTGATTTTTGGTCTTTATCCATGGTCGTCAAACCAATCGTTTCGCAAGACTGGCCAAGGCAAATATCATCATGAGGATTGCAGGGCGTCACGACAGCCGCTGTCGCTAAAGCCGGGAGAGAAAAACCTATAAGAACAAGGAGGACAAGAGCAGGACGTATGCGCATAAAAACCTCCCGGGCCATAGGAAAAAAATACCCGTCTATGGTGTCTTTTAAGTCTTAATATCAAATTAAAGAGCGGTTATGGCGGAAGAGACTAAGAAGAAGGCCCATCACACATGCACGAACGAGGCGACGTGCAGTTGCGCCGGGGTAAGGCTTTCGCCCGTTTGCGAAGCGGTGCCAAAAAGAGTCCGGGCGCGGCCTTCGGGCGCTTCCGCGCCCTTTAGGTCCAGCCACGGGCGGTCGAGCGACGGGCGGCCGAAATAGTAGCCCTGCATCATGTCGACTTTTTCCTGACGCAGCCATTGAGCCACGTCCTCGTTCTCGACGCCTTCCGCGATCGATTTCAGGCCGAGTCCGCGCGCGATCTGAATCAGCATGCGCACAAGGTGCTGCTGTTCGCTGTTGCCGATCAGGTTCATCAAAAGCTCGCGGTCGATCTTCATGATCGAGAGCGAAAGCGTGCGCAGATGCCGGATCGACGTCGCGCCCGCGCCGAAATCGTCCAGCGCCACTTGCGCTCCCAGCTTGTTCAGCGATTCAACGAGCCGTTTGGTTTCGCCGACGTCCATAATAGCGGCGGTTTCCGTAATCTCGATGATCAGGCGCCTGGCGACGTCGGGGCGCGTTGCCAAAATACTTTGGACGTAATCGGGCCAGTCGACTTGCGCGGCGGTAAGCCCCGACACGTTGACGGCAAGGCTCAGGTCTTTATAGGTTTCGAGTTCGCGCAAGGCCAGATTGAAAACATGGCGGTCGAGTTCCAGCGCCAGCCCCTGTTGCTCCACGATGGGGATAAACTCCGCCGCCGGCATGATGCTGCCGTCGTCGCGAAGAAGGCGCGCCAGGGCTTCGTAGAACAGGACCCGCCCGGTTTCGGCTTCAATGATCGGCTGGAAGGCGAGGCGCAGCTTGTCCTGCTTCAAGGCCTGTTTGACGCGTTCGGCGATCTCGAGAACGGCAAGGTTTTCCTGCGCCCGCGTGGGCGATTCCTGATATTCGATATAGTGGTTGCGGCCGCGCTTGCGGGCTTCGCTCAAGGCCTGCTCGGCGCGGACCATGATTTCATGCGCGTCTTTGGGCTGGCCCGCCAGATGAACGTTGCCGATTGATAGCGTGATATGCACGGACGCCGTGACGGTCGTGACCGGGCGGTCGCGAAAACTTTGCAGAATGCGTTCGGCCAGCGGCTGCGCTTCGTGCTTGAGGCCGGGCAGGAGAATGCCGAACATGTCGCCGTAGACGCGGCCCACGATAGCCTTGAGCGGACTCATCTGGCAGAGCCGCCCGGCGACGCTGGAAAGAAGAATGTCGGCGGCCTTCGTGCCCACGGCTTCGTTGACGAAGGCCATGTTGTCGATGCCGATCACCATATAGGCGCTCGCCTGCCTGACGTCTTTCGAGCCATCCATGATGCGGTCGATCTGGGCCAGCATGCTCGCGCGGTTAAGCCGTCCCGTAAGGGGATCGCGCTCGTGCGCAAAATACGTTCCGGGCGTAAAGCGCTGGCGGGGCGCGTCGATAATGCGGAGAAGGCCGCGCTGCCGGACCGGCCTTCCGCTTTCATGATCGGTGGTGCCGTGTTCGGCAACCCAGACGACGCGGCCGTCGGCCCGCCGCACGCGGTATTCGCGGTCGAAGACGCTGGCGCCGTCGCTGAAGACGAGATAATGGTCGTCCGGTACGATGACCGCGGCAAGAGACTGGGCGTTATGCGGCGGTTTCTCGCAAGCCTCGCCGAACAACTGCTGCCACGGCCCGAACCAGGCAAGCTGGTCCGTTTCAAGATCCCAATGATAGCCGACGTGGCCGGACGCGGCGACGATATCCGCGAGCGACGAAACGGGCGAGGGTGGAAGGGTCTTGTCTACTGCCATGTTACAATGCCGTTATCCCATGAACCCCAGCACCGCATGATCTTTAAGTAAGACGCCGCGCCCGGAAAGCAATTTCGAAGGGTCAGTGTAGTCCGGCCTATCTTAATTTTTCCTAAAACACCGGCAGGAAAGCGTAGGAATAAAATAAGGCATTAACAGGACGTAAATTTATGCGGCTTCGCGGAAGTGCGTCACGAGGGCGGACATCCGCATAATCCTGTAAGCTTCAAGCGACGTCCGCGCGCGGCGGCGTAGAATGGCTACATAGGCGCTTCGGGTACAGCCGAGCTGCTGACCGATGAAGTTGTTGTCGCGCCAGGCGCGATATTCGCGCAGGGCATGAAGCGCAACATGATAGGCCGCATCCATTTCTTTAAGTCCTTGATAAGGATAATTATTTCTCATAACTTAGCCCCATAAAATTTCGTTATAAAAATATTAACATCGGTATAGGGCTAATATATTTGCAAATCGTTAATATTGCGTTACTTATTTTTGGCAACTTCTTACCCATTATGGGTAGATCGGACCGGAAGACAAGCGATGTCAGCGCTGTTTCACATAATCTTCCCTGGCAAGCCCGATGATCGTGCGTTTCAGCGCGTCGCGGGCGGCTTCGGCTTCGGCCTTGCTGGAAGCAAGCCCTTCGTGCGTGAAAACGGTGAAGCGTCCGGCGGCCGTAAGATAGAACAATAAGGCCACAACGACGTCTTTGCTTTTTTTGCCGCCCGTTTCCTTCATGTGGCAGGATGCTTCGGCGGCGCGCATTTTAAGCCCGGCATAATCTTCTTCGCGGCCAACGCTGGCGCTGAACGCGCCTGAACACTTCTTTTTCAATCCATCGATATGCAGGCCGGCCAGTTCCGTCAGGCTTTTATCCTTCGGCGCAAGGCGCTCGCGCACGCCGCCCAGAAGTTCGCCGGTTTTCCAGACGTGGTCGGACGGCCTTTTGTCTTCCGGCAGGTTGTTCATGCTCAGAGGCGTAACGTCTTTAAACCCCGCCGTTGCCAGAAGAACCATCAGCGCTTTCGGCATTTCCATCCCCGGGGCCGCCGTGGGACGTTTTGTCTTTCCCAGGTTTTCCTTGTTGCAATCTTTCAGGTTGCCCAGAACCGCCGCGAAAGGCGGCAGAGCGAAGGCGACGGTTTTCCCCGAGGCGGAAACGCTCAGGTTCCGGCTGTCCGTCAGGGCTTTCACGAACGGCCGGCTGTTGCCCATCTGGAGCAAAAGAGAATTCCCGTCGACGGCCACGGCGCGCACCGAACGCTCGAAACGCGAGACTTGAACTTCTTTCATTTCCGCCCGGTCCAGAGAGAGGATAAGGTCGTATTGCTTGCCCGTGGAAAATTGCCCGCCCGGAATCGTGAGGCCGAGATTGATCTCGCGCGAAGGCGAAAGGGCGGCGGTCAGCTTGCGCCCGTCATCGTATGCATGATCGGCAAGGCAAAAGCCGAACGCGCCGTCCGGCTCGAACACGGGCCTCGCCGCCGGGTCGGCGGCCGAAGCGGGAGCGGCAAGCAAAAAAATGAAGAAAAAGAGAAAAATACTAAATGGGATTCCCGCTTTCGCGGGAATGACGTAAGGGGGCTGCGGGCTTTTTAAGGCGCAAATGAGTTCGGGCCGAAGCATAATAACGATTACGCTACCCCGCCCGGAGGGATCAGGGCAAGCCGTTCACAAACACCCTGTTTTTCCGCGCCCAAACCCGCTAAACCATTGGCGTGACGCGACACGCGGGACAGCGGCAAGAGGCTTGGGGCAATGCCCATATCATGGAACGAAATCAAGGACCGGGCCCTGAAGTTTTCCCGCAAGTGGGCCGAAGAGGAGTCGGAAGACGCCGAGGCCAAGTCTTTCCTTGACGATTTTTTCAACGTCTTCGGCGTTTCGCGCCGCCGCGTGGCCACGTTCGAGCATCGCGTCAAGAAAATCGGCGGCAAGGACGGCTACATAGATTTGTTGTGGAAAAATGTTTTGCTCATCGAGCAAAAATCGCGCGGCAAGGATTTGAACCGCGCGTTTCAACAAGCCAAGGATTATTTTCCCGGCCTAAAAGACCGCGACCTTCCGCGCTACATCCTCGTTTGCGACTTTGCGCGTTTTCGCCTCTATGATCTTGAGGAAAAAACGGAGCAGGAGTTCGCGCTCAAGGAACTGCATAAATACGTAAAGCTGTTCGGTTTTATCGCCGGGTATCAAACCACATCGTACAAGGAACAAGATCCCGTCAACGTCAAGGCCGCCGAGCGCATGGGCAGGCTGCACGACAAGCTTAAGGCCATCGGCTACGCGGGGCACGAACTGGAAGTTTATCTTGTGCGCTTGCTGTTTTGCCTCTTCGCCGAAGACACCAGCATTTTCGACCGCCGCGTGTTTCAGGATTTGATCGAACAGCGCACCGCCGAAGACGGGAAAGACCTCGCCCAATGGCTGGCGAACCTGTTCGAAGTTCTCGATGCGCCCGAAGACAGGCGCCTCAAATCGCTCGATGAACAGCTTGCCGCGTTTCCCTATGTCAACGGAAGCCTGTTTGCCGAGCGCTTGCGCATGGCGTCGTTCGACGCCGGAATGCGCGAGAGCCTTTTGGAATGCTGCGCCCTTGACTGGAGCCGTATTTCCCCGGCCATTTTCGGCGCGTTGTTTTAATCGGTGATGGATCAAAAGCTGCGCCGCAACCTTGGCGCGCACTACACGACGGAAAAGAATATTCTTAAGCTCATCAAGCCGCTTTTCCTCGACGAATTGCGCGAAGAGTTCGCGCGCGTCAAAACGCAGAAAAAGAAGCTTGAGGAATTTCACAAAAAGATCGCCGGGCTCAAATTTCTCGATCCGGCTTGCGGTTGCGGAAACTTTCTTGTCATCGCCTACCGTGAATTGCGCGAACTGGAACTGGACGTGTTGCGCGTTCTGCACAAAAACGGCGGCCAGCGTTTGCTGGACGTGAAAAGCGAAATCCGATGCGACGTGGATCAATTCTACGGCATTGAGATCGAGGAGTTCCCGGCCCAGATCGCGCAAACCGCGCTGTGGCTGATGGATCACCAGATGAACATGCGCGTGTCGGAAGAGTTCGGGCAATACTTCCGCCGCTTGCCGCTCAAGAAATCGGCGGCCATCGTTTACGGCAACGCCCTGCAGCTCGACTGGCGCGATATCGTGCCGCCGAAGGAATTGAACTATATCCTCGGCAATCCGCCGTTTGGGGGGAAGCAATACCAAAGTGATGAACAGAAAGTTGATATGGCACGAGTTTTTTCGGATGTTCAAGGCGCGGGAGTCCTCGATTTTGTCGCAGCCTGGTATCGAAAAGCTGCGGACTATATGGGCGACAATAAGGCCATTAAGACTGCCTTCGTCTCAACCAACTCAATCACACAAGGCGAACAAGTCGGCGTCTTGTGGCCAGACCTACTTAAGCGCGGCGTAAAAATCCATTTTGCTCATCGCACTTTCCAATGGTCTAGCGAAGCGCGCGGTAAAGCCGCCGTCCATTGTGTGATCGTTGGATTTGCGTTGCGTGATTGTATAGAGAAACGACTTTTCGATTATGAAACCTTGCAGGCGGAGGCGCAGGAAATTAATGCAAAGAATATAAATCCTTACCTTGTTGATGCACCCGATGTTTTCTTAGAAAAACGAAGAAAGCCAATTCAACCAGTCTCAGAAATCGCTTTTGGAAATATGCCGAATGATGGCGGCAACTTACTATTGGACGCTAGCGAACGAACTGCCCTTATTAATCTGGAACCAGATGCAAAAAAATATATAAAGCAGCTAATTGGAAGCGAAGAGTTTATAAACAGTAGGGAAAGATATTGTCTTTGGTTAAAGGGCGTTTCGCCAACCATCCTCAAGTCTATGCCAACCGTGATGGAGCGTATAGAGAAGGTTAAACAATGCCGATTGGCTAGTGCCCGCGCTACAACCCGCGAGTTATCGAGCTTTCCAATGCTATTTGGAGAAATAAGACAACCCACAACCGATTATCTTGCCATACCTGAAGTGTCGTCCGAACGCCGCCGATATATTCCCATCGGTTTTGTAAGCAAGGAGGTTATTGCAACAAACAAGATTTACACACTTCCAAATGCAACACCTTATCATTTTGGTATACTTAGTTCTGGCATGCATATGTCGTGGGTGCGTAGTGTATCAGGGCGATTGAAGAGTGATTATCAATACTCTGCTGGCATCGTCTACAACAACTTCCCGTGGCCGCAGGACATTACGGATAAACAGAAACAGGCGATTGAGGATGCGGCGCAAGGCGTGCTCGACGCGCGGGCGAAACATCCCGGCGCTTCTCTGGCCACGCTTTACGATCCTTTGACCATGCCGCCGGAACTCGCCAAAGCGCACCATGTGCTCGATAGGGCCGTCGATGCCGCCTACAGCAAACGCAAATTCTCGGGCGACAGCGACCGTGTCGCGTTCCTGTTCGAACTGTATCAGCAAATCGCCAGCCCGCTCGAGGCGAAGAAAGCCAAGCGGCGGAAGACGGGCGGGTAGGGCGTTTCCCGATTCAATAGAATTGTCATTCCGGACAATTTTCTGTTCGACTGCGTAAGCGGGCGAAAGAAAATTGATCCGGAATCCAGTTTGTTTTTCAGCCAGATAACAATAAAACTGGATTCCGGGTTCCCGTTACTCACTCGATGCATCGCCTGTTTTTAAAAAGGCATTTATGGTTCAGCGAGTGAGTGACAGGCCCCGGAATGACGCCTGTGGGGTGACCTTGCCTATGGAGAGGGGCAAACAGCACCCCTCACAACCCTCTGTTTTTCCGCGCCCAAACCCGCTAAAACATAATTATGGCAAAGCAATACACGATGAAGGCGCTGGCCGAAGCGCTTGAAGGCAAGCTGACCGGCGACGGTTCCCTTCCGATTAAGCGGGTGACGCATCCGGCGGACGCGCAGGACGCGTATGATCTTGCGCTGGCGATGGACAAGAATCTTTTGCCTCTTCTGGCCTCGAGCGGCGCGCGCGCCGCGGTGATCGCGGACGAGGCGGCGGCCGAAGCGGGCGCGCTTGCGGCCTGCATCGTCGTGAGCCGTCCGCGCCTTGCGATGGCGAAGCTGACGAACCTGTTCGCCGAAGAGATCGAGGCCGTGCCCGGCGTTCATCCGTCGGCCATCGTCGAGAAAGGCGCGATCATCGGCAAGGGTGCTGCCATCGGCGCGATGAGTTATGTTTGCGCCCGCGCCAACATCGGCGCGGATAGCGTTTTGCACCCGCATGTTTATGTCGGCCCCGAAGCCGTGATCGGCGAAGGCGCGCTAATTCATGCCGGGGTGAAAATAGGCGCGCGGGTGAAGATCGGCGCGCGCTGCATCATCCATTTCAACGCGTCCATCGGCGCGGACGGCTTCAGCTTCGTGACGCCGGAGGCGGGCAGCGTCGAAGCCGCCAAGGCGACGGGCGCCGTCGGCGCCGTTAACGCGGAACTGATCCGCATCGCTTCGCTTGGCACGGTCGAAATCGGCGACGGCGTCGAGATCGGCGCAAACACCTCCATCGACCGCGGCACGGTGGCCGCCACGCGCATCGGCCACGGCACTAAAATCGACAATCAGGTTCAGATCGGCCACAACGTCGTGATCGGCGACAACTGCCTGATCTGCGGCCGCGTCGGCATCGCAGGGAGCGTGACGATCGGCAACCGCGTGGTGCTCGGCGGAGCCGCGGGCGTGGCGGATCATGTAAGAATCGGCGACGACGCCATCGTTATGGGTATGAGCGGCGTTGGCAGCAACGTGCCGCCGAAAATCATCGTCGGCGGCGTTCCGGCCAAGCCGCGCGCGCGCGCCATCGAGGAGCAATTTATGCTCGGGCGCCTTAAATCGCTGTTTAATAAGGTCGAATCGCTCGTGGGCCGCGTGGATGTGCTTGAGCGCGGGACCAAAACCGATTAGGCTTGTTCAATTCATGAGGTGAAAGCCATGTCCCAGATTGACGACATTCTCGATATTGTGGCCGAAAAAGCTATGGTGGACCGCGGCAAGCTCGTGCCCGAAGCCAAATTGAGCGATCTCAACATCAGTTCGCTCGATATGGTCGAGGTCATTTTTGCGCTTGAAGACAAGCTCGGCATCGAAATGCCGTTCAACGCCAACACCAACGCGCAGGAGTTCCAGACGCTCGGCGACGTCATCGCCGCCGTGGAGAAACAGCTTGCAGCGAAGGAGGCCAAGTCGGCTGGTTAAATCCGAGCCGGTTATTAAGCTTTTCTTAATGGTTAGCTTAGCAAAATGGACTGGATTTTCTGACCCTGAGGCCTGCCATGCGTTCTCTTCCCGCCCTTTCCGTTCTTGTCATGCTGGGCTTTCTGGCCGCGCCAGCTCAAGCTGCTTCGGCGATACCCGACGACTTTATACCAACGCATGCTTGCGGCACGTTGGGCACAACCCACATGGCCTATGATAACTCCAGCCTTGTCATTTGTGCTCTGGATACAGGAGTCGCTTCAGAATCCGTTACCTGTGAAACGGGGGGCGGCTGCACATGGAAGGCGATGTCGGGAGGCATTCCAATCGGCACTATTGTTATGTGGTCTGGAGCTATAGGAAGTATTCCGACGGGCTGGCATCTTTGTGATGGATTAGACGGAACACCGGATTTGCGAGGCAGCTTCGTTTATGGAGCGCCGGCAGGCAATAATCCAGGAGGACCACATTATATGGCAGTTTCTGGAAGTGACTGGGGTCCGATAACTACTCCTGGAGGTTGTGGAATTTATTGTGGTGGATGGTCTGTATCGCCCAACCGATATTACTATGTAGCCTTTATAATAAAGCAGTGAAGTTTCGTTTGCTTGCATTATGAAACCATGAGCAGGACAAACGTATGTTTGAAGCCCCTTTGTGTCAGCCCATGGCGGTGTTTTAGCCCTTTGTTCCAATCCTTGCCCGTGCCGGGCTCCAGCGGCATTTGGCGCACTTTGCATTGGGCGGGAGCCAGCGCCCGCAATTCGTTGACCAACAGACCGCCGATGTCATCCATACCAAACGCCAGAATAATCACCGGGCCGTCAGGCATCCTTTCCATGCCGGTGAGGCCCTTGTTTTAAATCTTAATCCCGTATTGGCCGCCTTTGTAATGAGGCGGTAAAAGGGCCTCTAGCCGCGCTTATTGCTTTCATCCACTGCGACCGTTTTTGAAAGGTTGTGGCGACAGAAAAATATATCTATCTATATTCTCTCGCATCATTTCCTTGCGTCCGGCGAGCGTCCGCGCGTTACCGCAAGAGAAACGGTAAACTTTGTAACCAAATGAAAAATTGAGATAAAAAAGAATGAACAACAACCGCCGCATTGTGATCACGGGCATGGGAGTCGTCAGTCCTATCGGGCTGGACGTGTCCGCGTTCCGGCAAAACCTTTTCAACGGCGTTTGCGGCATCGAAAGCGTCAATTTTCCCTACCGCGGCAAGGAGGTGCGCTTCCCCGCCGCGCCGGTGAAGAACTTCGACGTCTCTCTCTACATGGACGCGAAAAAGGCCGGGCTTCTGGACCGCTTTTCGCAATTCGCCGTGGCGGCGGCTTCGCAGGCGATGAAGGATTCCGGCCTTGTGCTCACGCCGGAGACGGCCGAGCGCATGGCTGTCATCACGGGCACGGGAGTCGGCGGCCAGAACACGCTTGAAGACTCTTACATGAAATTGCTTGGCGACGGTCCGCCGCGCGTGCATCCGTTCACCATTCCGCGCCTCATGGCGAACGCGGGATCGAGCCAGATCAGCATGGCGCTCGGCATCACCGGGCCCGGCTTCACGGTAGCGAGCGCGTGCGCCTCGGCCATCCACGCGATGGGCGTGACGTTGTACATGCTGCGCTCGGGTCTGTTCGACAGGGCGATTACGGGGGGCTCGGAATCCTGCCTGACGTTCGGAACGCTGAAAGGATGGGAGGCTCTGCGCGTCATGGCGCCGGACGTTTGCCGCCCGTTCTCGCAAGGCCGCGCGGGCATGGTGATCGGCGAAGGCGCGGGGATGTTCGTTCTCGAAACGCTGGAGGCGGCGCAGAAACGCGGCGCGAAAATCTACGCCGAACTGGCCGGATTCGGCATGAGTTCCGACGCAGGCGATCTGACGTCTCCTGACGTTGGCGGCGCGGCGCGGGCCGTTGTTAATGCCCTGAAAGATTCCGGCTTGAGGCCCGAAGACGTCGACTACATCAACGCGCACGGTACCGGCACACGCATCAACGACCTTACGGAAACGGCCGTCGTTAAAAAGGTGTTCGGCGATCACGCGAAGAAAATGCCGGTTTCGTCCAGCAAATCGATGTTCGGCCACGCGCTCGGCGCGGCGGGCGCGCTCGAAATGCTGGCGACCATTTTGGCCGTGCGCGAAAACAAGGCGCCGCCCACGGTGAATTACCTCGGCTCCGATCCCGAATGCGACCTCGACGTCGTGCCGAACGTGGCGCGGGAAGTATCCATCCGCACGGCGCTTAACAATTCCTTTGCCTTCGGCGGCTTGAACGCCGTGGTGGCGGTAAAGAAGGCGGACTGAGGGCTTTAACCAAACGCCGGGCCCCTGTGCCATATCGCGGTAAGGTTTTTTCGAAGGCGGAATGAGTTGAGTGACGGGGTTAAGCGTTTTTCAGGCTTAATAAATTGCCTGGATCTCCGGGTTTTTCAAAGCTTAAGGCCTTTTTCGATTAGATCCCCGCCTTCGCGGGGATACGGCGTTTTCCAGCCCCTTTATTTTGCATGGATCCCCGGGTTCGCGCCTTGCGGCGCGCCCCGAGGATAAGGCTTTGGCTAATTTCGCTTCGCTCAATAAGCAAAGCCTTAATTAAGCTAAAATTAAGCACAAAGGCCGAAGATATCAGAGTGGGCCAAGGTGTCATACCCATTGGCAAAACGGGGTGGACGGCGCTAGGCTGGCGATCATTTCCGGCCGTGAATCGAAAGAGCTTTCATGCGCAGACTTTTCCTATCTCTTTTTCTGGCGGGAGCGTTGCTGAGCGGCGTCGTGTGCGCGGCCGATGGCGTAGCGCAGGGAGCGGGCAAGGCGGCGCAAGGCAAGCATGAAAAACTGGCGTTTGGATATCTCATGAAATGGGAACGCTTGCTGCCCTATAAAACCAAGGATTTGGAAGATGAACGGCCGGCCCACCCCGCTATTTGGGAGGATCTCAAGGTAAAGCAGGAAATGCTAAAAACGTTGGGAGAAGATCGTTATAAGCAGGTCACGGAAAGATCCGGGGCCTATGGTGTGGTTCTCCATCATGATGACTACCTGAATTTTCCAGCCTATTATAATCCTCCCGAACAATGGCAGCCTGAAATTCAAATCTACATAAGCCTAAAGGATGGCAGCGTTAAGGCATGCTGGGAAGATAAAACCGACGAATGGATTATTTCTGGCAGCACGGCCCGGCGTTTGCCGGATGGTTATTGCGACGACAGAGACTATAAGAAAATTTACAGAGAACAGAACGAAGCCGATTTGAGCGGCAAATAGGCTTGCGGGAGAGGGCGTTGGCAAAAACAGCAGCATTTTTGACGAATTGCCGAAAGTTTATCGGGCCTGTCCTTTGGGCGGCGCTGGTCGTTATGCTGACGTCTTCCGCTTATGCCGATATACCGATGTGTGATGGCCCTTCAAAAAAGGGGACGGCTTGTATAGCCAAAGAGGTTTGGGATGCCATTGAAAGCGTTGCTCCTCCGGGGACAAAGGTAAATGGGAAAAACATCGACAAAAATCTTGCCTTGAAAATACACAGCAACAGGGAAAATGGAGGATCGGCCAAGCCCTCAACTAATCCTGGCAGTTCAGCGATTGGTTGTATGCAGATACTTGCCGGCACAAGAAATTTGTGTTTGGGAAAAAACGGGCTGCCCTCCACAGCAAGGGGTTTGTATGATGCAATCATGGACAGGGACAACTTGGCTGCTGCATCGCTTGCAAGTGTGAAATGCGCTTCAATAGTTATTGATGATCATTACAAAGGTTGCGATACGCTTGCCGCCGGTCTTTGTGCCTATAGGTGGGGGGGCACGTGGTGCACTTCGAAACCGGGAACTTGGCAGGGAAACCAGGCAGAAGGGGGCCATCGCTGCCCTTCTTGCGCCTGCGGTTATGCGATCGCGGGCTTTAAAGCATGTGGAGTAAGTTCCGATGGCGTGGTCGGCACCAATCCGGTGACCGGGGAGCCCAACATACAGGGCATGAGCATCCCTTCACAAAGCGGTGCAAGCGGTCCCGGCACCGGACCGGGCAAAACAATGGAACCGCTCAACTGCGTGGATTTAAAGCTTTCACAGAGTCTGCAGATGGCCGAAATTTCGTTTCAAACCGCCAAGATTGCGGCTATTCAGCAGACGTATAATCAGATGCAAATAAAAGACGGCGGCGCCTGCATGCTAAAATTGATGACGTATTTCAACACGATTTCGGAAATATTAAGCGGGGCGGTCTCGCTCATCGGGACAATCGTCATTGGCGTGTTGTCGAAGATATTGTCGAGTATTTGCGAATTCATCGTCACGGGGATCAATAATCTTCTGGCGTCTATTTGCATCCCTGTGCCGAATCTCGGGTTTAACCTGAGCCTGCCGCAGCTCACGTCGCAATCGTGCGACGGGATATCCTTGCAGAATTTCATCTCGGTGACCGGGCACCCGGCCGGGTTGCCGCCGCTCAGCATCGGCGGCTATTCCATGCCCAGCATGGTGCTGCCCGTCGACGGGAGTCATGGAAAACCATACTAGGCATTCAGGAGGACGAACATGATGAAGGATACGGACCATTTCATGATCAGCGGCCAGCTGCTGGCGCTTGCCGCCTTTTGTCTGTTTGCGGTTTTAGGCGTCCTGTCTCCTACACAGGCCTGGGCCGCCCCGGCTGTGTTGTCGCCGAGCAGTACATCGTCGGCGTCGTCGGATGGGGTTTGTGATCCGGAGGATCCCTGCGATCCGGATTGCGACGGCGAGTCAGACGGAACCATGAGTGAGGCCGCCCGCATGAATGCTATGGCAAATGCCTATACAACCGGTGCAATGGCGGCGGCCCAGACGCAGTTCCGTTCCATGCAAATCAAGGACGGCGGCGCATGCATGTTAAAACTCATGACCTATTTTGATCAGATCGGTTCAATACTGAGCGGCACGATCACGCTGATCGGCGCCATTCTCATCGGGCTGCTAAAAACGATCTTGACAAGCGTTTGCAATTTCATTGTGACGGGGATCAACAATCTTCTGGCGTCCATTTGCATCCCTGTGCCGAATCTTGGTTTCAGCCTGAGCCTGCCGCAGCTCACGTCGCAATCGTGCGACGGAATATCCTTGCAGAATTTCATTTCGGTGACCGGGCATCCGTCCGGATTGCCGCCATTAAGCTTCGGCGGTTATTCCATACCGGTTATGTCGCTTGGGCAAGATACGGGCAAGAGTTGGTAGCAGTAGCAGTCCCTGCTGTAACGTTTTCGAATGAGGTGCAACATGCTCTCGATATTCAACCTGAATGGCAAAGGAAAGTTGTGGTTCCTTGCGCCGGTTTTTGTTGGTTTGCTGCTCATGGGGGTGGCGGGAAATCCTGCTCCGGCACATGCTGGTTGTTGCCCGCCAGACACTACTGCATTAACGTCTATAGACACGACTCAAAAAGCTTCGTGGATTCAGCAAGCTAAAGACTGGCTGCAGAGTTTTGCTTTGCTCAAGCAAATCATTGACGTTGTGACATGGATCAATGACGGGATTAAAGATCTCACAAAGCAGTGGAAGAGCGACGTCGATACGCTGATCGGCACCGTCCATATCGATAATATGCTCAGCGCCCAGCAAACGATGTTGTCGACGCAATCCCAGAATTCCGTAACCGTCGCCACGGCTGAAAATACCATAATAACAAAAATTGCGGCGGATCGCTTCATTATGCCGAAAGCGCGAAGGATCGATTGCGATCACGTCATAATGAGTCAGAGCGCAATGGCCAACAGCCATTATTTTGATAAACAGGTTTCGTTGATGTACCAGGCATGGCTCCGCGATATGCCTTTGGGCAAGGAAAAGGACGCCGCTGGTCCCTATGAAATAGGACGGCGCTACGCGCTTAAATGCCCGCCTAAGGGAAGCTTCATTCCGGAAAACTGGCCCAGAGACACAAACCCCCTTAACGAGTCCAAGGATCCTAATTGTGAAGATTCCAGCGGCAAGTTCGCCAAACTAACGTTCGGAAATATTTTGGCCGACGCGAATTTGGAAATTCCGGACATGACGGCTGACGGCATGGTCATGCCGTCTAACTTTGAACAGGGGAAATCTCTTTGGGCAGCATTGCTGGTGTATCAGGCTCAGGGATTTCCCCCCACGGATATGGTGGGGGCCGCCAGACAGGCCCCCGGCGGCAAGAATTTCAGCGTTAAAAGAGCTGTTGCCGAAGGAGCAAGGCAAGGCCTAGCGGCTGTTTGCTTTGACTTTATCGCTGCGGCCACGCGGCCGGATTGCTTGAAATACCCTGACAAGTACAAAGCGGAATGCGACGCGAGCGAAAAAGCCTGCAAGCTGGCGAATATCGCCGGCATAGACGTCGAGCCGTACAATTGCACGCATGGACTCAGCACCATTATGGCGGAAAGACTCTCGGGAATGGCCTGCGCGACTCCGAAAGCGGTCGAGAGCATGTTGCATGCCGGCGGATCACTGGAAGGCTCAACGGCCCTCGTAGAGGCGTGCAGGGGAATCTGGGCAGCGTCAGTATCAAAGGCTAACACCATGCAAGCCAATTGCGCCGATGCCTTGGCGAAGATGCAGACCTTGCAGTGGCCGACAGGAGGGGCAAGCCCGACCATAAAAAGTATAAAGGCCCCCGGCGCGACAGAAACTATGGAAAAACACGAAGCCGAGGAAGCCTCGGCAATTCAGGAGCAACCTGAAACGCCGAAAGCGAAGAAAGTCAGGGCAAGGACTAAAGAAGTGAACCGGAGTCCGGAAACGGCGCCGCCGCCGCCTGTGAAAATGAAGAACGGGTTGCCATTGGGCGTGCCCGTTTCCGCCGACGAGATCAGTTGGCCAAAAGCGGTAGAGCAATAGAGCAAGCTATAAAAATGGAAAAACGCCCTATGGCTGAAATGCGCCGGGAACTCCGCAAGCCAACCTTCAGAAAAGGCCTGTTAAGCGTTTTTCTGTTCGTGTTCGTTTTTGCGCTTTTTGCCGGATCACCCAGGTTAGTGCGAGCCTTGGGGGATGAGTATTGTTGTGGGGCTGATGTCCCCGTATTAACGGACATCGATCAGACACAAAAGGTCTCCTGGATACAGGAAGTGAAGAACTGGCTGACGCAATTTGAACTTCTTAATCAGATCATTGGTATTTTTAAATTTATCAACACCCAGATCAACGATTTTATCAAGCTTATCCATGACCAGCTGGGCCTGGCGACGGCGGTGGAACACGCCAGCAGTTCAATGAAGGTCTTGCAAAAATACTATGCCGATCAAAGCAAAAGCATAACGAAAATAGAAACGCCCAAGAACGCGCTCATGGCTGAAGAGGCGGCCAAGCAGGCGCCGTCAACAACAGCGGCGACGGCGTCGAACGTTCTTTGCAACACCATCGTGGCGCAGCAGGGGCAAATCGTCATGTACTGGTTTGCGCTCGCGGTGCAGGTTGCCCTGTCGCAGGGGACCAAGTCGATAGGGCTGGGAAAATACGCCGATTTCAACGGGCCCCAGTTTATCGGCTTTATCGACAAGTTAAGGTGTCCGGACACGGACGATCCCGACGATCCGCGCCGCGGCGATCCTTTGGTTGTGAATCCTTTCAGCGTTCCTGAGCTGGAGTGCGAGGCTGCCGACCCTGATTTTGTTGACGCCGATCTAAGCCCCGCTGGTCCGGATTTTGTCCTTGAGATGCCCCCTATGTACAAGATCAAGGGGCCGGACGGCAAAGAGATCAGCGTGCCGATACCGGACGACAGCGCGCCTTATGAAAATTATAAGGCCCAGCAAATGTTCATGGCGAAGTGGAAATATTGCATTATTACCAGGGGATCATTCCAGACGCCGCCCGTCGGTAAGTCGCGGGAAACGCCGGAAGGTAAAACCAGAGCCGTTCGAGATGAAGGCCTTGCCGCCGTGCGAGATGCCTTCACGGATTTGTGCTTTAAGGTGCTGGCCAGACACACGCGGCCGAATTGTGCGAACACCGACTATAACGAGATCTGTGCCGCGAGCATGGCGGCTTGCAGCGCTGCAAAAGCGAATGGTATTTTTCTTCCCTTCGATTGCGACCAGGCCCTGACTTTACATCAAACCGAATACATTGCCGATCAAATGCGCCGAGCCGAACTTGCGAAGGGCGGTTCTTTTATTGGCGCCCGCGGCGCGCAAGGCGGAAAAACGGGGTATCCGGAAAACGCAGGGCCTATCGGACAATACCAATACTCGGCGGATCCAGGGGATGGGCCCTTGCCAGGAGAGAGAGAACTTCTTCTCCAAGCGGCAAAGATATTTATTGGCACTCCTTATAGTCAATACGATTGTTCTCATTCTGTATGGAAAGTATATCAAAATGCAGGACTTCCATATAGCTATTCAGATACACGCACCTTTGCGGGCAACCCCTCTTTTAAGCCCATTCCTTGGGGAGATATACAGCCCGGCGATGTGATGTTAATTTATCGAGGGCCAGATGAATATGGTCATTTACAGATATATGCCGGGAACGATCAAGTGTATAGTGTTGGAGATTCTAGGGTCGGTCGTCCTGGCCATTACTATCGTCTTCAACCCTTAAGCACAGCAGAAGGGCCGCAGGCGTATAGATATATTGCCAAACACTAATGGAGCGGTCTATGAAAAAGACTTTCACTTCTAAACTTATCCTTTCTGCTGCCGTTAGCTTGTTTTGCGGAGGCCTGATGTCTGATGCTTCTGCCCTTTCCGAAGCAGCCCGAAGTTCTTCGAAAGATGCCGTGTTTGAAGCATCTCCATGCCGGGGGATGATTCAAAAACTTAATGAAAAGCATAAGGCGGATTTACAGAGCGCCTTTGTTAAACAGCTTAATGCTTCAAATCCGCAGCTCAACGTCAAATCAACAAAGGTGATTCGAGCCTTTGCGAGCGGCAGTTGGAGCCTCTTCTATGTTCAAACTTACGTATCCGACGATATATTTTTATTCTATGCCGGAGACCCGTTGACGAACCGCTTTGTCACGAAATGGAGTGGCTGGGTCGAAAAAGATCAGGAAACAGAAATAAAGAACGATATTCTGAAAGATGCGCCAGGCATCCCCCCCCAACTCGCCAGCTGTTTTGCTTGGTATGTAACGCATTAAGCCCGCGCTTGCGCCGCGACTCCCGAACAACATGATTCCTTTCGTTGGCCGCAGTGAAGGGCTTTCCTGCGATCCAAGCGGGGCCTGAGGCGCCTTTCGTAACATTTTCTTAATATCTTGGCCGCCTGCCGGAACATTAACCATTCCCGGTTAACCATTGTGCAACTAAAACAAGGCAATCTAGAGGGCCTTGGAGGTTTTGACTCGGGTTTGCCTGTCGGGTATGGGTCGTGCGCGTTTTTATTTTGCACCGATCGATATTCAAGGCATCCGGATAAGCTCTTCGCGAAGGAACGATATATTTTATGACGGACGACGCACCAACAAATATGACCGGAACAAAAACCGCCGACCTGCCGTCGTTGCTGGCGGCGTTCCGCCAGATCGGCCTTCCGCTCTTGCAGGCTCTGGCGGAAGCACCCGGCGCTCCGGCCGGAGAAAAGCCGTCTGCCGGACCTAACGCCGCGCAATACGCCGCCTTGATCGACACCACCGTGGCGCTTAGCCGCGAGCTTGCCGTGCAGCTTGGCGCGAACGAAGAACAGCTCGAAGCGTCCGTGCGCTGGGCGCTGGCCGGGTCGGCCAGCCAAATCGTCGCCGCCAGTTATCGCGCGACGGGCCATGCCATGCCGCTCGAGGAAACGAAGCGCCTAGCCGAACTGGCCGCGATGCTGCAAGATAAATTCAAGAGCCAAATCCCGTCCGGCGGCGAAGTTCTTCCCAATACCGTAGCCATGTTTCGCGCCCAGCTTATGGGAGCGATGGTGCCGGTCGTCGGGGCTGTAGCCCAGTACGCTTTCGGCCGCGCCGAACACGCCTTGCTGGCCGAGGTGGCGGAACAGCTCGTGAAAACGGCCGATCAGGTTACCCGTGCGCTGGCGCCCACGGGCGCGACGCCGGAGCAATGGCGTCTTTTGTGCTGGAACATTCTGCGCGCCGCAGGGCAAATCTATGCCGAATGCCATTACGCCGAAGCCGACCGCTTGCTCTACATGAATCCCGACGAACGCGCCGCCTATTTTGCCCAGCACGACAACGTCGTTCCGGTGACGCAAGTCTGGCAGGCTTTCCGGCAAAGGATGGCCATGCTGGCGACGCTGGCCATGTATCTTGACGTGCCGCCCGCGGCGCAGCTTGAGGAGCAAAGCTGGCCATGATCACCGCTCAAGCCCTTGCCGCCTGTCTGCTTCTGGCTTCGCAAACCTACCAGGTGCCGCCTGCCGTCATGATCGGCATCATGCATGTCGAAGGCGGACGCGTCGGGCAGCAGGTCGGCCCGAATTTCAACGGAACCTACGATCTTGGCCCCATGCAGGTAAACACCCGCTGGCTGCCGGAACTTGCAAGGGCCTGGCGCGTCGATGTGCGCAAAGCTCATGCCGTTGTGCGCGACGACGGATGCATGAACGTTAAGGTCGCGGCCTGGATTCTCCATAAGAAAATTGAGGAGGCAGGATCGCTTTATCGCGGCATCGCGCATTATCACTCCGCCACGCCGGGGCATGGAATTCCTTATGCGTCCAAGGTCGTTGCGGCCATGGAACGAAAAGGCCTTATCCGTTACGATCTTCCATCGACACGCTCGCGCTCGACCCGTTATGCTCAGCGCTGATGCGTTCATCGGGTCTTGATGTCCCGGTTGAAGCGTTCCATGATAGACAGAGCTGGCTGGCATTCTTAACGGGGAGGGACCCAAATGCGTCGTTTGATATTTTTCTTTTTGCCCCTGTGCGCTGTTATAGCTTTGCTGTCGTTGCCGTCTGCTGCCCAGTTGCCTCAGGGTGATTCCAGCCTTTTCAGTCGCGATGCGCGGCCGCTCGATATCAACAGCGTTCCTGTTTTGTCGAACCTCGTCAAAAACGGCGCCAAGCTTTACTTTTTGGGCGAGCGGTCAGGTTTGCAAGGATGGTTCATCATCAAGGACGGCCAGGTCCAGATGATTTACGTCACGCCCGACAAGAAGACGGCCATCATCGGCGGCATGTTCTCCGGGGAGGGCGACAATGTAACCGGGCCGCAGATTAAAGAGTTGGCAAGCATCAATAAAGAAGTCGGCGATTTGGTAAACGGCGCGGGCAGGCAACAAGAAGACGTCACAAAAGCCGGGGCGACTCCGGGCGGTTTTGCCGCCATTCCGGGCGGAACCCAGACCGAGGCTGGCAATCTTTTGGGTAATAAATTACCCGCCGTATCGCTGTCGCCGGGAGAGCGCTTGCTGCAGGATTTGAAAGCCGCCGCGGGCGTAACGCTGGGCAAAAACGAAAACGCGGAAATGTTGATCGTGATCGATCCCCATTGCCCTCACTGCAAGGCGACGTGGCGCGAATTGCGCAAGCCGGTTCAGGAAGGGCTCGTAGAAGTGCGGCTGCTTCCCATCACCAACAATCCGGCCGGTGATGATACGCGCGCCGCCGCGCAGTTGTTGAAGGCGGCCAATCCTTTCGAGGCATGGGACAAATATGTATCAGGCGATAAAAGCGCGCTTGCCGGCGAGGCTGACAACTTGCACAAACAGGCCGTTCTTTCGAACAACTTGCTTATTGAAAAATGGAATATTCGTTCTACCCCCTATATCGTTTACCGGGCCAAGGATGGCCGGGTTAAAATTGTGCAGGGCGCGCCCGAACGCATGGCGTCCGTTCTTTCGGATCTGTTGAAATAGGATCCTGTCATGGCGCGTTGGCTTGATCGTGTTTTTCTCCCAACCCCACAGGGGAAAAAGCCCGGCCTTCCGTCGCTGGACGTCCGCAGGGACATCTTGCAGGCGTTTCAGGTCCCCAAAGGTGGCGGCAAGCTGCCAAACGCCTCAATAATATATGGCGGAGCGGCGGCGGCGCTGATTGTTCTGTCTCTTTATTTTTTATTTACCGGTATGTGGTTAACCGGACTATTGCTCCTGCTTCCGGCGGGATGCCTTTTGGGGTTTGCTCTGCACTTCTTGAGCTATCCCGATTAGGGCGGCGCCGGAGGAGGCAAGGAAGTTGTTGTCGACGGCGATGGGGCCGTTTATACCTTTGGCGACCGTAAACAGGGGTACCGGAAACGATGAAACCAGAGATTTCCGCGAAAAAAATTGCGTTATTGCTGGCCGGCCTTTTTATCGCAGGCTGTAGCATCACGCCCGTTTCCGTTGCCACCGAGCCCGACCTCGTGGGCACACGTATAGCGCAAGCCGCCGAGAAAGCCTCGGCGGCGCTGGACTCGATTTCGGGCATCGAACAGCAGCGTTCGCCGTTGCCGCCTGTTGAGGATTATTCGACGGCCCCGGCCGGCATGATGCAGCCCATAACGATCAAATGGACCGGGCCCATCGAGCAGATTACGCAGATGCTGGCTAACCGGGCAGGGCTTAGATTCCGGACGTCGGGGCGTCCGCCGGCGGTGCCGCTGACCGTCGTCGTCGACGTGTATCAGAAGCCGTTGGTCGAGGTTTTGCGGAGCGTTGGCCTTCAGGCTGGCCAGCGCGCGGACGTCAACGTCGACGGCCAGACCGGCGTGGTTGAAATCCGGTATGCGCCGGCCGACAGAATCTAGGTTTCTACAGCTGCCCCGGCTTCCGCCGGAAAAGGAAAACAGGCAAGGCAACACGTGGTTTAGCCGTTATGCTCGAACAAAAAAAATGGGGCCGCTGCACCCTTTCGCTTATAGCCGTGATGATTTTGGTTTCTGGCGCCGGAGCGGCGCGCGCGGCTGACGTGGTTCCGGAATCATCGCCGCCGCCGCCGACTTTACTGGACCTGCAGGAGCAAAAGACCGGAGCGGAAACGAAACCCGAAGTTATGGGCTTGCAAATTCGCGGCGACGCCTTGCGCGAAGCGGCGCTGTCTTACGGGGCGCGCGGCGGCCTGGCGCACCGCACGTTCGAAATTCAGCGGCGTTTAGCCGAACAGGCGACCAGCTTGAGCCGCGTTTTCGACTTTACGCGGCTTTTGATCGCGGGGCCGTCCAATCTTTTGATCGAGCCTCCCATCGTGTCCGAGGCGCAACGGGCCGTCATCGTCAACGGCGGCGGGCAAGAGGCCGCGGTGGCCGATCGCGTCTACCGCATCAACAGGGTGGCCCGCATCGTTACGGCGGCGCGCAACTGGCGGCTTTACATGGAGCGGGATTGGGGCCGCGTCGATCCTCCTCCCGGACTTTTGCTGCCGAAAGACGCCGAAGAACGCAAGCAATGGCGGCAATGGATCAACGAAGGATGGACCGCTGGCGTTCAGCAGGCCGAAGAGACTTTCGAAGCGGACCTCGACCGCTTGACGAATGATTTTGTCGGCATGGTCCGTTATCGCGAGTTGTTGGCTCAAGGCATGATCTCGCCGCCCTATGCCCTTGCCCAGGATCGCGGCGTTACCGGAGGCGGCTCGGAAATGCGCGTGGGCGATCGCGGATTGATGATTACCGGGCCGTCTTCGCTCATACCGAGGAGCGAGCGGTGGACGACAGCACCAAGGTAGATCTTAACGCCGACCCGACGCAGGTCGAGATCGGGACCTGGCCGGATGAGCCGTTGCGCCTGCAGGAAGAAAGTCTCGACCCTCTTCTGCTTTGGGCCGTTCAGTTTCGCGTCTCGGACATCAGCCTGCAAACGGACCGTCCCGTTTACATCGAAGTCGACGGCGTTCTTTATCCCGTAACGCGGCGCAACCTCGATTCCGCGGATATGGTCAATATTCTGACGCGGATTTACGGCCCGGACGCGCTGGCCAAGCTTGCGTCAGGCCGCGATCTCGATCTGTCGTACGAAGTCCGGCTCGACCGCAACACGCGTTACCGCTACCGCGTCAACATAACGGCTATCCTCAGCCGGGGGCGCGATTCCGTTCAGGTGACGATGCGCAGCCTGCCAAGCTTGCCGCCGACGATGCAGGAACTCGGCATCGAAAAAGAACTCATCACCAGCTGGTCGCCGCATCAGGGGCTCATCCTTGTCACGGGACCGACCGGAAGCGGCAAGACCACGCTTTTGGCGTCGGGATGCCGCATGCTGATCGAACGCGAAAGGGGCTGCGGCAAGCTTCTTACTTATGAAGCGCCGATCGAATACGTTTACGATACGATCACGGGGCCGCGCTCTCTGGTGGCGCAAAGCGAAATCCCCCGCCACTTGCCGACATTCGCCGCCGGAGTCCGTAACGCGCTCAGGCGCAAACCGAACATCATACTTGTCGGCGAAGCCCGCGACCGGGAAACGATGTCGGCGGCGATCGAAGCCGGGCAAACGGGGCATCTCGTGTACTCGACCCTGCATACGGTCGGCGTATCGGCTACGGTCCGACGCACGATCAGCGTTTTCGATCCTGCCGAACGTACCGAGCGCGCCTACGCGCTCATGGAAACCCTGCGCATGATCGTGACACAGGCGCTGGTGCCGAAGGTGGGCGGCGGGCGTATAGGCTTGCGCGAATACCTTGTGTTTGACGACAACGTGCGCGAACAGCTTTTGGACATGCCTTTGGAGCGGTGGACGTTTGAAACCCAACGCTTCCTGGTGCGCTACGGCAAAACGATGGAGCAATCTGCCAGCGCTGCCTTCAAGGAAGGCTTGATCGACCGCCGCACGTATTTGCTTTTGACGAAAGGATTCTCCGCCGATGAAGGAAGCGGCCAAGATATGTCGCTTGACGTTGGCGATGACGACGATATCGCGATGATCTGAAAGGCAGGCAAATCATGATGGACATTCACTGGCGCAACACGCAAAAACCGGCGCGGTTTTTCTTTCTCGATGCGCGCGCATTTCTGGCTATTTTGTTTTTCCTCATGCACGCGCGGCTTTGGACTTTTGTCCTCGTCCTTGCGGTTATGTTCAGTTTCTGGCTTTTTGAAAGGCACGGGCTTACCTTTGATGCGGCCCTTCGCGCCATCCGGTGCTGGTTTGTGGGCATTCGCCGCCCCGCCAACAGCGGCCGGGCCTGCCGCAGGTGGGTCGACTACGGCTGAATCCGGATCGGGAATATCCGGATTGCAGGAAAAGCTTTCTTGTTTTTGAACGAAGCCTTATTCTCCGGACAGCTTGAAACGAATCGGTTGTGCGGTCTCTTGGCTCGGCGTGGCTTCAGCGGATTCTGATCCTGAAAAAAGCAAGCCCGTCCCGGGATCGTTTTGCTACAGGTTTGTTTTTTTTCGGCTTCTTTGAGAGAAGAAGTTATCTGTTGCCCAAACGACACACGGGGACAATGAAGATCGGCGAAGATTCGCCGGACATTGTTGAATATGAAAAGCTTCTTTAGACTCTTATCCAAATCGGAATCAGCTTCAAAAAAGGAAGAAGACATGCCGGATCCCGCCCTTTTTCCACGGCCGTTTACCCTGGGGCTTCTTGTTCTGACGTTTTGTGTTTTGGCAATGTCCTCTCCGGCCCTGGCCGGGTTTCAATGGGTAGCTCCGGGGGGGAGCGGCACGGAGGCTCAAGAGCCGTTGCAGCCTCTGATTATTCAAGCGCCGCCCTCGGCTCCAGTTACGAGAGCGCCCCAAACCCTTCAGCTTCCGCAAGAACCTCAAGACACGGCGGGTCCGCTCATTCTCTCCGGCAAGCCGGCCCGGGAGGATCAACTGCTTGTTCCGCCGGCTTCCGAAACGCCGTCCAAAGCATCTTCCGGACAAGACAAGCCGGTGCGCGGCTTCGCCAACAACGTGCCGTTGGCCGTTGCCTTGCGGCAGTTGTTGCCGCCTGAATATGGTTTTTCCGTTAGCCAGAACGTCAAGTTAAGCGTGCTTGTTTCCTGGCAAGGCGGGCGTCCGTGGCGGCCGACTCTTGAAGATATGTTGCGCTCGGCCGGACTCGCCATGCACGAGCAGGGGAAAATGATCAACATCGTTCAGTCAACAACGGCTTCCGCCGAAACGGAACATATGTTGGCGCCGCCTGTTTCGGCCGTGCCTTCCTTGCAGCCGATGGAAGAAAGCAGGCCTGTTTCCCTTGCTCCGCCCGAAATATCCAGGCCCATTCAGCAAGAGCCGGTTCTTATGGCGCCCCAGGCGCCTGTTCAAACGGCCTCGCCTTCTCAATCTTCTACCGTCGACTCCTGGACGGCAAAAGAAGGGGAAACGCTTCACAAGGTTCTTGATAAATGGTGCCGGCGCGCAGGCGTCGATCTCAATTGGCAAGCCGAATATGATTATCCGGTTCAGGCTTCGATTTCTCTGACGGGAACGTTTGAGGAAGCCGTGCGCACCCTGTTGACCGGGTTCGAGGCCGCGCAGCCGCAACCGGTCGCCGATTTGCATAACAGCCCTGCAGCTGGCCAGAGCGTTTTGATCGTTCAGGCTCGCGGCAACAACTATAACGATTAGGCGGGGGAAGTGATGATATACCGGCGTTTAGCGCTTATCTTGATCGTCGCCGCCCTGGCCGGCTGTAACAACGAGAAGGTTCGCAATCTTATTAACGAGCGCACCGATCAGGCAAATCAGGGCGTTCAGGAATCTAAAAAGCCCGCTCCGGCAAAATCCTATAATCCACTAACGGTAACGGATAAAATTTGGGCCGGAGGAACGTCGCTCCGGATGCGCCGCGGCTTGCCTTTGCCGGGCCGGTATGAAGGGGCGCGCGGCGTGACATTGATTTCAAGCGATCCCATGCCTCTCAGCGAAATCGCCAACGCGATCGGAGCTCAAACAAGCATTCCCGTGCGGCTAGCCCCTGGAACGGCGAGCGGCGGATCCTCCATGCCATCAGGCAACAGCGGCGGTTCGTCTTCCGGCGGCATGATGTTGGCCTATGAAGGGCCGCTCTCCGGTCTGCTGGATCATGTTGTCAGCTATTACGGCATCAACTGGCGCTACGACGGAAGCGCCATAAATCTTTCAAGATTTGAAACGCGCGTCTTTATGGTCGAGGCCTTGCCCGGAACGCAATCGGCCAAAGACGGAATGAAGGAAGATCAGAATTCCGGCGGCGGTGGTGGCGGCGGCGGCGGCGGCGGCGGCGGTTCAAGCGGCGGCGGTGGTGGCACCAGTTCCTTGCAGCAATCGTCCGAAATGAACGTCGAAATCAAGGCGTGGGACGAAATTAAGGAAACTGTGTCGGCCATCCTCGGCGGCGTCGGAAACGCCGTCGTTGCGCCTTCGACGGGCACCATAACGGTGACGACGACTCCCGAAATCATGCGCACGGTGGCCAAATTTATCGAGGAAGAAAACAAAAGGCTGTCGCAGCAG
>JAQUPC010000010.1 GCA_028716765.1 Alphaproteobacteria bacterium
GCTTTCGCGACACGGCGCGGCAGAAACAGATGGAAGAATACCGTCGGCTCCTTTATGTCGCGATGACGCGCGCCGCGGATCATCTTTATGTGTGCGGATGGGAGCCGTCGCGGCCGGAAAACTTCGGCGCCTCGTGGTATGCCCTTGTCGAACGCTCCCTGCAGGAATTGCATGAACCTGCGAGAGCGGAGGAAAAGGACGGCGTTGCGCCCTCCATCGTTTTTGCGGATCCGGTTTTTCCTTCACCGGAAAAGAAATCGGCATTGCCGCAAAACGAAAACGGTGGAAAAAAAGAAAAAAGGCCAGAACTATCGTTGCCGAATTGGGCCCTCCGCCCGCCCCAACCCGAGCCAAAGCCGCCGCGGCCCTTGACGCCGTCCCGGCCCGAAGAAGACGAGCCGCCGCTTGTTGCGCCGCAGGACGCGCGTTTCGCGCGCGGCCGTATCATCCACCGCCTTTTGCAAAGCCTGCCCGATCTGGACGCCGCGCGGCAGGAAGCGGCGGCAGCACGCTTTCTGGCCAGCCCGCAACACGGCCTGACGCCGGAGCAGCAGAACGAAGCCGCGCGGGAAGTCTTCGTCTTGTTGCATCATCCGGATTTTGCGCCTCTCTTCGGGCCCGGCAGCCGCGCGGAAGTCCCCATCACGGGCCTTGTCAATGGCCGCGTCATCGCCGGACAGGTTGACCGCCTGTGCGTGAGGGATAGGGAAGTCTGGATCGTCGATTACAAGACCAACCGTCCGCCGCCCTCTTCGGCACAAGATGTGCCCGCCGTTTATCTCAGGCAGCTCGGCGCCTATCGCGCCGTTTTGCGCGCTGTTTACCCTGCAAAAAGCGTGCAAACTTTCCTTCTGTGGACGTATGGCCCGCGATTAATGTTGTTGCCTGACGAATTTTTGCAGGCACCGTGATCGAAAAGCCGCAAAAAAAATAAAAAAAACAAAATTGAATCATAAATCCGCCGCATTGCCGGGTTAATAAAAACTTCAGCGGTTCATGAGATATTCAATGCGCCCCTCGCGCGCCTAACCCGGGACGAAATACCAATGACGGAGATCGTAGACCTTAACGCCGGAAAGACCTTCGAAGACACGGTCCTGAATAAAAAGGGGCCCGTGCTTACCGTGTTCTACATGGAGGGATGCGTTGGATACGTCACGTACAAGCCGGTTCTCGAAGCGCTCGCCCGCGATCTGGCAGGAAGCCCTATGGGGCAACAGGTTTCGATCGTTATGGTTAACGTTCTGACCAATCCCGAATTAACCAAGAAGCTAAGAATTCGATCCGTTCCGGACACGCAGCTGTTCAAGAACGGCGAGAGAGTTTACAGGTGGGGCCGGGCCGCCTCGCTGGAAGAACTTAAGAAAAAACTGGGGCAAATCATGCTTGGCAAGCTGCCCGCGCGCCCCGCCATCACGCCCGGACGCGTCGTTGAAGCGCAGCAGCGCTTCCTGAAATCCCAAGGGCCCATCGCTCAACCGGCTTGATCAATTTTCCGGCGTCCCCTATAAAATAGCGCTGCTTTCACGTCATCCGGCCCGGGCGGAAACATAAGATGAGCGCGCTGCTTTTTTTGCTGACCTTGTTTTTCGAACTTGTCGATTGATCCAAGCCGCACGGCGGATATTCGAGCCTCCGGAATTTCGTTTTCAGGCGCAACGATCGCTGTTCATTTTACCGAAAGGAGTTTTCCATGAAACCGGCCTCCTGTCCCGTTAACGAGCCCATTGCGGAAGAGCCCCTTTTGGACAGCGTGTTCGGAATCGAGGGAACGGTTGTGGCGGTGTTCGTATCCGATTGGTCAAAATTGCCGAAGAATCTGACGCCCAAAATCAGGGCGATGTCAGAAAGAAGGGGTGCTGCAAACGCCATTCAAGTCGTGAACGTCAGGATCTCCCCCGAAGTATCCTATAAATACAGCATACCCGACGACGCCACGAACGTCGTTGTCTACAACAACAGGCAGGAAATTGCGCGCAGCGCCGGGCCCTCAACCACGGAAGAGATTTGGCCGTGGCTAAAAAGGGAACTCAGGCTCGTTCCACGCAGGCCCGCAAAGGAAGCTAACCAGTCCGGAACCGGAAGACAGGCTTTGCAACCGGCGCCGTAACCGCAAAGCGCGCCGATATTTTTGATAAAAGGAATTTCCATTTCAGCCTTAAGGAAAGATTTATAAAACATGTCTTCTTCCCAAAAAAAACATCCCCTTGAAGTCAGCGCCTCTTTCCATTTTGAGCGTTTTGTCATCAAGGCCGAAGTGCCTGTGCTCGCCGTCTTCCGGACAAAAGGGCGCGATTTGCCGCAAGAGATGCGCGAAGCCCTTGAGGACATGCAAACAAAATTTGCCGGAGGGGCGATGATCTATATTCTCGATACGGACAAGTTCCCCGAGGCGCAGAAAATCGTCGACGCTTCGGATTCCACCGTCTACGCGATCTTCTGCAGCGGAAAACCCGTTGTCACGAAAGAAGGCGATATCGGGCCGGATAAAGTCAGATATATGTTGAAGAAGGCCGTCGATTTCTTTTCACGGGACGGCGCGAAGAAACCAAAACAAAAAGGCTATTCCCCCGAACAAACCAGTGGTTCTTCCGGCCCTTGCCGCCGCGTCATCGGCCATACGAAGGAACCCGGGAAGCCAATCACGCTCGTTTACGAGTAACGAATCTCCAGCCTTGATAAACCGTCCTTTTGCTCCTAAATAGGCTGAAGTACCGTTTATAGTGTTCGGGGAGGTTACCAATGGGCCAGGCCACAAAACAAATCAGCGATGCCACCTTCGAAGCCGACGTTCTGAAAGCGTCCGGCCTTGTGCTGGTGGATTTTTGGGCCGAGTGGTGCGGACCGTGCCGGATGATCGGCCCTGTGCTTGAAGAACTGGCCAACGACATGCAGGGCAAAGTCGCGATCGGCAAGATTAACGTCGACGAAAACCCTGCTACGGCTGGCAATTACGGCGTTCGCAGCATCCCGACGCTGATGCTGTTCAAGGACGGCAAGCCGGTCTCGACCAAGGTCGGCGCCCTGCCCAAACAAGCCCTTCAGGCCTGGGTACAAGAAAACCTCTAGAACCCAACTTCCCTCTGTCTGGACGGCGGTTTTTTCTGCTAGGCTTTGCGCGCATGAAAAAACCGCTCTCTCAGCCGCCAGCGCCCGGGCGCCGCGTCCCAAAAGGGCAGCAGCCGGAAGCCTCGTCCCTGCCGGACTATCGCGATCTGATCGATAACGCCGTTCAGGCCGTTTTGATCCACAGCAATTTCAAGCCGCTTTACGCCAACGCAGCCTGCGCCCGTTTGTTCGGCTACGATCAGCCGGCCGGGATTCTCGCCTTGCCGCTTATACGGCCCCTGATCCCCGCCGACCTTTGGCCCCAGGTCGAGGAAGGTTACAACGATCTGGTGCGCGGCCACAGGAAGTCGGGCATTTTCCGCGTTCGCGCCTTGCGCAAGGACGGCTCGGAGATGTGGCTTTCGGTCACCGAGCACCTGATCGACTGGCACGGCGCGCCCGCCGTGCAAATCTGCGCTTTCGACATCAGCAGCCAGATCGTCCTCGAGCAAATGATGCTCGACAACGAGCAGATATTGCGCTCGATGCTGGAAATTTTGCCCGTGCCTATCTACATCGCACGGTGGAGCGACGGGAAACTTCTGTTCGTCAACCGCAAGACCTGCCTGTTGTTCCAGCAAAGCGCGGGGCCTTTGCTCAAAAGCAAATCGGTCGATTTCTACGTGAATCCGAAAGACCGGGAAAACCTTCAGGCGTTGATCGAAACCGTCCGCGACATGCGCGAGGTCGAGATTCGCATGCGCACGGCGCAAGGGCGCGAGTTCACGGCCGAGCTTGCCGCCATTATGATGGATTACGGTGGCGAACGGGCCGTGCTTGTGGCGCTCAACGACATCTCCCAGCGCAAGGAGCTTGAGGCCGAGCTGTTCCATCAGGCCAGCATCGACGCGCTTACGGGGATCAGCAATCGCCGCTATTTCATGATTCAGGCGGAAAGCGAACTGCGCCGCGCGCGGCGTTTCGGACGCCCCATGTCGGTGATGATGATCGACCTCGACCATTTCAAGCCAATCAACGACCGCCTCGGCCATGCCACCGGCGACGCCGTTTTGGCGGGCGTGGTCAAGCTCGCGCTCGAAAGCCTGCGGCAATCGGACATCATGGGCCGCCTCGGCGGCGAGGAATTCGCCGTCATCATGCCCGAAACCGGCCTTGCCGCCGCGGTCGACGCCGCCAACCGCCTGCGCCTGCATATCGCGGAGAAGCCCGTCATTGCGCTCAACACGGCCGTCACCTGCACCACGAGCGTCGGCGTGGCGGAACTGAAGAGCGACGACGGCTCCATCGACGACCTTCTCCACCGCGCGGACGAGGCCCTTTACCGCGCCAAGGAAGGCGGCCGCAACCGGGTGGAGACGGCGGCGTGACAAAGGCGTTTTCCGGCCTCCGTGCCGTCGTTTATTCCCTTTCGGGCTATACGGTCTGGGTGATGGCGGACAGCTGCACCAAGCTGGCAGGGGAGGCCCGGCTTCCCGCTTCGCAAATTATCGTCGTCTCCGGCGTTTTTACCATGCTGACGCTTTTTGCCGTAACGGCGGCGCGCGGGCAGAAGCATCGGCTTATCCCCATGCAATGGAAACGCGAAGTTCTGCGCTCGTTGCTTTATGTCGCCCTGTCCTTTATTAACGTGGTGGCCTTCACCCGGTTTCCGCTCACGACGGTTTATGTCGCCCTGTTCACAAGTCCGATAATCGTGGCGCTGTTCGCCTTTTTGTTTTTGCGCGAGACTTTATCGTGGGTGCAAGGACTGGCCATTCTGGCCGGGTTCGGCGGCGTGGTGCTGGCGCTTCAGCCGGAGCAGGCCGGTTTGCCGGACGGAGATTTAACGGGCTATCTGTCCCTTGTTTTGTTTCCGGTTCTGGGCGCGGCCAACCTGGTGCTGATACGCCTCCACGGGCGCAAGGAATACAGCGAGAGCATGTCCTTTCTCCCTCAAGCCGTGCGCTTCCTCGTCGTGTTGCCGCTTTGCCTGTGGCAGTTCGAGCCCATGACGCTCGCCACGGTTGGTTCTTTGGCCGGGCTCGGATTTTTCAACGCTTTTGGAGTATTGCTCGTTATCACGGCGCTGAAACACGCCCCGGCGGCCATCGTTACGCCTTTTGCCTATACGCAGATAATTTCGGGCGCCCTTTTCGGCTACGTCCTGTGGCACGACATCCCCTCGGCGAATCTCGCGCTTGGATCGGCTATCATCATTCTTTCCGGATTGTATATTGCGCGCCACGCGCATCGCGTTCAACTTGTTCGCGCCGAACCGGTATAAGGCGGCGGACGAAGATAAAAAGCGCAAAAATTTACGCCAAATCCCTACGGTTGTTTTTCCCTCGCATTTTTGCTAGATATTCACCACTCTTGTTTCACCATTTTTTAACAGGACTTTCGTTCGTCCCTGCGATGACGTCACGCGTTTATTCCCGCTCTTTTATTTTTCCGGCTTTCCGCGTCCGGCCTGTTTTTCGCAGGCAACATAAAACGGGCGCGACGGCAAATAAGTTCACGTGGCCCGCCCGGCTTTTCGCTTCAGCCCGGCTGGCCGCAGTTCGAAAACGGAAAATTCTTGTAACAACCGAGGAAGCCGCATGTTTGTCCTGCGTTTTGTTTTTCCGCTCTTGCTCGCGCTGACGGGGCTGGCCGTCGTCGCGACACCCCTTGCCGAAAACCTCGTTTCGCGGTGGTTTCAGAGGGACGTGGAGATGCGCGCCGCGCTCATTTTTCAATCCGTCGAATACACGATCACCGATCTGTGGAATCAGGGCAAGCGGCTGGAATCCTACAAGAAGCTTTTTGACAACATCGCGCGCGACGAGCGCATTCTGGCTATCGGGATCTGTTCGGCGGATGGTAATCTTGTTACCAAAAGCTCCCAATGGCCGCCTAATTTTGCTTGTCCGGAAAATCTCCTGTCTTCGAAACCGGTGTATGCCGTGCAACAGCTGGAGAAAGGTTCCGTTCTGTCGGGCAGCTTTCAATTGCCCGTCGAAGGAACTTTAAAACCCCATTTTGTCGTTCTGCATGATTTAAGTTTCGCCACGAAACGCGAAGGCGAGACGCGGTATTACCTGATCGGGTTTCTCATCATCGTGTCATGCGTCGCGGCGTTTGTTACGCTCTTGACGGCTCGCATTACGATGCGGGGCTGGATAGGAAAGCTGCGGCTGACCCTGAGCGATCCGAAAGCGCGGCTGTCCAAACAACGCTTGCCGCGCGAATTCGTTCCTATCGTGCGCGAAGTGCGGCAAATGCTGCGCGACATCAAACCCGGAGGATTTCAGCTTGACAGCATCAAGGTGGACTGGACGCCGCAAGCCCTGAACCGTTTGTTGAAGCAGGAGTTGCCGGATTCCGAGGTGATCGTCGTTTCGAACCGGGAGCCTTATATCCACAACCTTGTGGATGGCAAGGTGATCTTGCAGCGCCCCGCCAGCGGCGTGGTCACGGCTCTGGAACCCATAACACGGGCCTGCAAAGGAACATGGATCGCTCACGGCAGCGGTTCGGCGGATCACCAGACCGTCGACAGGGACGACAGGATTGCCGTACCGCCGGACAATCCAGAATACGTCTTGCGGCGCGTTTGGCTTACGCAGGACGAGGAAGACGGTTATTACTATGGCCTTGCCAACGAAGGGCTTTGGCCTCTTTGCCATATCACGTTCGTGCGCCCCAATTTCCGCGAAAGCGATTGGCAGGCTTATAAAACCGTGAACCGCAAATTTGCCGACGCAGTCGTCAAGGAAGCCAAAACCAAAAACCCTATTGTTTTGGTTCAGGACTATCATTTTGCCTTGTTGCCGCTTTATGTGCGCGAGCAATTGCCGGAAGCGACGATCATCACCTTTTGGCATATCCCATGGCCCAATCCCGAGGTTTTCAGCATTTGCCCGTGGCGTGAAGAAATTTTGCACGGACTTTTGGGCAGTTCGGTTTTGGGCTTTCACACCCAATTCCATTGCCAGAATTTCATGGACTCGGTCGATCGTTTTCTTGAAAGCCACATCAACCGCGATCAATCCATCATTACGGCGGGCGAGCATTCAACGTTGATACGCTCGTACCCGATTTCCATAGCATGGCCGCCGGAAGGACTGGCCAATGTTCCCCCGGCGGATACGTGCCGCGAGGCTGTCCGCAACCGTTTCGGGCTTGGAAAAGATGTGCGCCTCGGCATCGGCATAGAGCGCTTCGACTATACAAAAGGCATCATCGACCGCTTTCACGCGATCCGCGAGTTCTTAACCGCATATCCCGACTGGCGCGGAAAATTCACTTTTATTCAGGCCGCCGCGCCGACGCGCAGCCGGTTGCCGTCCTATCAGGCCATCCAGAAGGAAACCTACGAACTGGCCGAAGCCATCAACCATGAATTCGGCGGCGCCAATTACAAGCCCATTATTCTTCTGGGCCGCCATCATGAGCCGCAGGAGGTTTTTGAACTCTTCCGCGCCGCCGATTTTTGCGTAGTCAGCAGCTTGCATGACGGCATGAACCTGGTCGCCAAGGAGTTCGCGGCGGCGCGCGACGACGAACGGGGCGTCCTGATCCTCAGCAGCTTTGCGGGCGCCTCCAAGGAACTGCTGGAAGCCTTGCTCGTCAACCCCTACGACGCGAAAGGCATGGCGGCGGCCATGCAGCGCGCCCTGACCATGCCGGCCGAAGAGCAAGCCGATCGCATGCGCCTGTTGCGGGAGATGATCCGCGACAACAACGTGTACTACTGGGCGGCTCGTATCCTTCTCGACGCCGCGCATCTGCGCAAACGCGCGCACATCGAGCGCTTTATTGCCGAATCTCCCGAACAACACGACGGTTCACATAATGTGGTTGCACTTCAATCCCGCAAAGGACGCACTGTTTCTTGATATCGACGGAACATTGCTCGACATTGCGCCGACGGCGCAGGACGTCGTCGTCCCGCAGCAACTGATCAAGGATCTCGGACGCTTGCACGATAAGCTTGGCGGCGCGCTGGCTTTTATCAGCGGACGAAGAATTGAAGACATTGACATGCTGTTCAATCCCTTGCGGCTTCCTTGCTCGGGAGCGCATGGCGCTGAATGGCGTTTGTCGCCGAAGAGTCCCGTAAAAAACATAGCGCCGTTGCCCGAAAGCCTGCGTTCAAGAATCGCCTCGGCGTGCGCAGACATGAAAGGCGTTCGCATTGAAGACAAGGCTTACACGCTTGCCGTCCATTACCGGAAGTCGCCGGAGCTTGCTGAAAAAATCGAGAGAACACTGTCGGTCCTTATCGGGAAAGCCGGATCAGATCTCATTCTGATCCGTGGCCGCAAGGTTTTTGAGGTCGCGCAAGCTACGCACAACAAGGGCCAGGCTCTTGAGCGGCTGCTGGCAGCACAAGCCTTCAAAAACCGCCGCCCCGTATTTCTCGGTGACGATATCACCGACATGTCGGCCATAGGCGCCTGCCTGAAAAACGGCGGCGTCGCCGCCCGCGTCGGGCAAGGAAAGCCGCGTCTGAGCGCTTTTGCCAGTCCCGAAAACGTCCGGTCGTGGATCCGCAAATTGATCATTGAAATGAATTGAAGGGGTTGCCGATAAAAAGAAGGCCGAATCCGCCCAATAATAGCCCTGTTGCGGCAAAAAGTACCCCTTGGGGCCTTATACCCGAAATCGCGATGCCATAACCCATTGAAAAACAACGGGTCATTGTGGCACGCGGTTTGCTCATAAACGGACGGGGGAAGTATGAGCCGTTCGATCAATCCACTGCTGTTCGACGCGCAGGCGAATGCAGCGCAAACGCCGCGCAATTTCGCGCGCACGGCGCAGCCTGTCAGCGGCCCCACGTTCGATCAGCAGCTTGCCGTTACCGGGGCGCAAAACGCGGCGAAGGTGGAGCCAACGGCAAAAGCCGCCGCGTCTCCGGATACGACCGCTGCGGATGCCGGGGGAACGGATTCGATCAAGCCGGCTTCCTCGTGGCGGGTCGACCGGAGCGCCGCCGAAGTCGGCCACGACGTCGAGGATTTCGGCTGGGACGATTTATTGGACGTCCTGAATCCCCTTCAGCACATTCCCGTCCTCGGCACCATTTACCGCGAGATGACGGGCGACACGATCAAACCCGTCGCGCGCGTGGCCGGCGACGTGTTGTTCGGCGCGGTGACGGGCAGTCTCATTGTCAGCGGCATCGTTTCGGCCGTCAGCGCCGCGTATGAGCAGCAAACGGGCGAAGAGCCAGCCATGCAGGTCGCCGACGCCCTGTTCGGCATCAAATCGTCGAACGCCGCCGCGCCAACCATGCTGGCCGAAGCGGATGTCCCGGCCGGCCCGGTTCCGCCGCCGGAAGAAGAAACGACAAAGCTTGCGGAGGCGGCTCCGGTCGCGCCTGTTCCCGTGCAAACAGCTTCGCTCGATGGCAAAGAATCAATTGCCGCCGCCCCGGCGGCAACGCAGGCCGTTTCCAAACAACCGTTTGGCGGGGTAATGGATACGGGGATTGCTGCGAAAAATCAGCCCTCGGAAAAAGTTCTGGCGGCGGCAACGCACGTTCAGGGCGTCCGGATCGGAAACACCATCTACACCAATCCGCTTATGAACGCGGCGGCGCGCGTCAAGACCCTTCAGGCCGCAAAAGCGCAAGCTCCAGCCCCGGCGGAGCCGGTTTCCGCGCCGGATGCGGCCCCGGACGCGGCTCAAACCGAAACCGTCGCCCAGGCCGGGCTCTCCGTTCCGGCGCCCCCGCCGTCCGTGGCATCTATGTCGGCGCCATCCGCGGCCTTGTCCATTCCGGGAACGTCCCCGTCCGGCGATAAGACGTTAGGAAAAATGATGCACAATTCCGCCACGGCAACGTCGGCGGGGCACGCTCTGCCGCCCGATTTGGTGCGGGATATGATGCTGATGGCGCTGGACAAATACAAAACCGCAGGCAACCTCGCCCCCAGCGAAATAAACCTTGGCGTGCCAAATTAAGACCGGAGAACGTCAGCGCTTTTGCCGGACTTCGCGAACTTCGGGAATGTACTTCGTAAGCATGCGCTCGACGCCCATCTTGAGCGTCGCCGTTGCGCCGGGGCATCCGGCGCAAGCGCCCCTGAGCGCCACGTAAACAACGCCGTCTTCATAGCTGTCAAACACGATATCGCCGCCGTCCCGCGCAACGGCCGGGCGAATTTGCTGATCGAGAATTTCCTTTATTTGCGCGATTACGGCGTCATCGCCGCTTCCGGCTGCTTTTCCGGTTTCTTCGGCCATATTCCTCTCCCTTTCATACGGGCTGCAGATCGGCCGGAATCTGATACGTATCGGGCACGATCACAAGCGGTATTTTCAGGGCGCGAAGGCCCTTCGCGCTTGTCAAATGGCTGATCAGGGACCCGGGGCCGTCGGCCGCCGTTTGCGCCCCCAGAACGAGAACGGAGATATCCGGCTGTTCTGCCAGCAGCTTCATAAGAACCGCGCGGCATTCGCCCCTGCGGATAAACAAAACGGGCTTGGCGCCGCTTATGGTTTCGACGAGCTTTTCATGTTCCATAAGCCCCTCGCGCGCGCGCGCGATGGCGTCCTCCGTCAGCGCTTCCTCGACGCCCGCCCACGGCTGGATTTCCACCGGCTCGATGACGTGAAGCATAGCGACGCTGCCCTGCTCCTTGCGCGCGCGCCATGCGGCGTAGCGCAAAGCCACGAGCATCTCCTTGCTTTCATCGACAACGACCAGAAACGTGCGCAAAAGACGCTCCTCTGTTTATGACATCCGGCGGAACAGATAGGCCGCCGCGCCGCCGAGACCCAACGACGCCGCGAGAGCAAGGAAAGCATAAACGAAAGGACGGTGATGCGCGAGATGGTAAATGGACGCCTCAAGCCCTATTTGTTTAACCGCGAAAGGCACTGTTTGCGTGGCAATGACCTCGCCCCCTTTTAAAAGATGGATTTGGGCTTTGTACGTGCCCATGGGCACGGAAGCTGGAAGATCGAAGCCGACGCGAAACAGGCTCCCTTCCATCGTTTGAACGCCTTCGGGCTTTTCCTGATAATGCGCCTCTGCCTGTTGCGCTTGTTTCAGCGCCTGATTGTCGGAAGGAGCCTGCCCTTTGCCGGGTTCGGCGGGAAAAACCATATCGGCAAGGCTCAAGCCATACATTCTCGCCGTTTTCGGCTTGGCCATTTCTGCCACCGGACGCGTCAAGGCTACCGCGTAAACCCCCGGCACGGATCTGAAGGTAACGGGATTGCCGTTGACCCAGATGCCCGCCTCGCGCTTCTTGGTCCAAAGCTTCGCCTGAACGGGCGGTCCCTCGATCACGACGGCGACGTCGGCAGGCGTTTTCATGGCCCCGAACACAAGCAACTTCGTTCCGTTGAACCCGACCGACACATCGATGACATGATCCGAAAGATCGGCCACGACCTCGCCCGCCCACGCCGGGCAAGCCGTCAACAACAAAGCCATGCCAAGGAGCCGCGTAATCACAGCAGTTTCGTTTCCAGCGCAAAGGGTTGAGGAGGCGCCATTGTCAAATCGACGACGAGCTTGACGGCAACCGCAAGGATGAGCAGCGCCAATAGAAGCCGCGCCACAACCGGATTCATCCGCGAGGCGAGGCGCGTTCCGAAAGGCACGCCGACGACGCTGCCCGCAAGGAGCACCATAGCCAGCAAAATATCGACGCTGTGGTTGATGACGGCCTGCAAAAGCGTTGAGAAGGCGGTGGAAAATATAATCTGGAACAATGACGTACCGCTTATGAGCTTGGGCGGCATGCGCAGAACGTAGATCATCGCCGGGACCAGCATAAAGCCGCCGCCGATACCGAGTATGGAAACAAGAACACCCCCGGCGAAACCGACGGCCAGCGGCGCCACAATATGAATGCGAATTCCGGACGCAGGAAAATCCATTGCGTAACGGCCGTCCGCGCCCCATGACCGCGCCAGTTCCTGCGAAGAAAACTCCGCTCCCGTTTCGGCCGAAGTTTTGCCGGAACCGGCATTGCGTTTGCGCCACAGGCCGCGGCCGCTCTCCACAAGCATCATGCCGCCGATGCCGCCAAGCATAACCACATAGCCAAGCATAATGACCAGATCAATGTGTCCGAGCGATTGCAGCCACCGGAAAAGGCCCGCGCCCGCCGCAACGCCGGCAAAGCTTCCGATCATAAGTATCGTGCCCATGCGGACGTCGACGTGACGGCGGCGCCAGTGCGCCAGCGTTCCCGCGAGGCTGGTCCCTACCAATTGATTGGCTTGCGTCCCGACGGCTATAGAGGGAGGGACGCCCATAAACGACAAAAACGGCGTCAGCAAAAAGCCGCCACCGACGCCGAACAAACCGGACAAAAACCCGCCCACCGCGCCCAGCATAAGCAACAGAAAGGCGTTCACGGACATTTCGGCGATGGGAAGGTAGATATCCATGTCGTCCGGCAAAATAACGGAAAAATGATGAAGAGGAGATTAAAGCGCTGCTTAGCCGCTTAAATTTCCCTTTTATTTGTATACTTACGATTTGAGGCGCAATTTTGGCCCGTTGTCCCGCCGGAATCCCGGACGCTAGCCTTGCGGCGCGAAAGCGCCCTTTTCGACGGCAAAAATTTGGGCGTGAGGACGTAAAAAACGGAAGGAATCCGTCTCCGTGCCCGTGAGCCACGCCTGCCCGCCGAGAGCCAGAACTTCCTCGAAAAGCGCAGCGCGCCGCCTTTCGTCGAGATGGGCGGTGATGTCGTCGAGAAGAAAAAGCGGCGCCACCTGCCGCGCCTGTTTGAGAGTCCGCACATAGGCCAGCATGATGGCGATGAGCAGCGCTTTTTGCTCGCCAGTCGAACACAGATCGGCGGGGCATTGCCGCGCCCTGTGCGTCACCGCAAGGTCGCTCCGGTGCGGGCCGGTCGCGCAGGTGCCGCTTTGCGCGTCTTCCCGCCGGTTGGCCGCATAGTCTTTGCGCAACATTTCCTCGACGAGCAAGGCGGGTTGGCTGCCCAACGCCTCTTCCGCCGCGCCCTGCAAAACGATATCGGCTTGCGGAAACGCGCCGGACGTCTCAAGCATTGCCGCCTGCAATTGACGCAAAAGTTGAAGACGCGCCGCCGCGATGGCCGTGCCCGTTTGCGCCAACTCGTTCTCAAGCCCTTCAAGCCATGCGGCGTCGGCAAACCCCTCGCGCAACAAACGCAGCCGCTCGCGCAAGGCTTTTTCATAACGGTGAACGCGGCCCGCATGGGCCGGATCGAAGCTACACACCAGCCTGTCGAGAAGCCTTCGCCGCGCCGACGGCCCTTCGGCCAGAAGCCGATCCATATCCGGCGTCACCCACGCCATGACCACGTGTTCCGTCAGCGCCTGCTGGCTTTTGGCCGCCCTGCCGTCGATGTGCACGACGCGGCGGTCTTTCTCCGGCGCTTCGGGATCGCGGCCCGTGCCGAGACGCAAGACGCCGTTCGGCGTCGCCAGCTCCACGGACACAGCCCACGGCGCGGTCCGTTCTCTGTTCTGCATGTCCGCCAGCGGCGCGCGGCGCAACCCACGGCCCGGCAGAAAAAGGCTGAGCGCCTCCAGCGCGTTCGTTTTGCCGCTGCCGTTCGGGCCCGTGAGCACGACCGGGATCGGCTCCAACACAAGATGCGCATCCACATAGTTGCGGAAGGCGGTCAGGGAGAGTTGGGTGATGGCTAAGGTGCGGGACACGGGGTACGGGACACGGGGTAAGGGAATTAGCATTCATCCTTATAAGCACAATGGGGCGATCATCGGGGTGAAAAGCAGAAAGCAGAAAAGGGTTCAAGGCTCATTCCGAACCTCATATCCCGTGTCCCTTGTCCCGTCTCCCTAGACTCGCATCGGCATCAGGACGTAGAGCGCGCTGGCGTCGGCTACGTCCTGCACGATGGCGGGCGCGGCGGAATCCGCCAGCGTGAAGCGCGCGCCTTCGCCCTCGATCTGCTGCAGGATGTCGAGCAGATAGCGGGCGTTGAACCCGATCTCGAGCGGCGCGCCGCCGTAGTTCACTTCGATCTCTTCCGTGGCGCTTCCGGCGTCGGGCGCGTTGGCGGTCAAGGTCATCAGGCCGTCGGAAAGGCTCAGCTTCACGGCCCGCGATTTTTCGGTCGAGATCGTGGCCACGCGGTCCACGGCGGCGGCGAAATCGCGCGCGCGCGTGTCCAGTTGCTTGTCGTTGCCGGTGGGAATGACGCGTTCGTAATCCGGGAACGTGCCGTCGATCAGCTTGGACGTGATGACGACGCTGTCGAAGGCGATGCGTATCTTGCTTTCCGACAACGCCACTTCGACGGGGGCGGAGGTTTCGTCGACCAGCTTGCGCACCTCGTTCACCGTCTTGCGCGGGATGATGACGCCGGGAATGGCCTTCACCCCTTTGGGCGCGGGCATTTCCACGCGTGCAAGGCGATGGCCGTCCGTGGCCACGGCGCGCAGAACGTCGACGTTTTTGTCCTTCGTGACGTGCAGATAAATGCCGTTCAGGTAATAGCGCGTTTCCTCGGTCGAGATCGCGAAGCGGGTGCGGTCGATCAGCGCGCGCAGATCGCCTGCCGTCAACTCGAACTTGTGCTTAAGATCACCTTCCGGCATTTTGGGGAAATCGTCGACCGGAAGACAGCCAAGCCGGAATTGCGAACGGCCGGACGTCAACGTGAGCTGCGTGCCGCTGGCGGTGCTGAGTTCGACCTGCGCCCCTTCGGGCAATTTGCGGACGATTTCGTAGAGCGTATGCGCCGGGGCCGTGACCGCGCCGGGCTTTCCGACCTGGCCTGGAACGGATTCGTTGATCTCGATCTCCATGTCGGTCGCAACAAACGAGACGTTTTGTCCTTCGGCGCGGATCAGCACGTTGGCCAGTATGGGAATGGTGTTGCGGCGCTCCACCACGCTCTGGACGTGGCCAAGGCTTTTGAGAAGAGCGGCGCGTTCAAGCGTGATTTTCATGGGCAAAAAGCCTTGTTTTTTCTGGAATCGAAAGGGTCTTATCGAATAGCAAAGAATCCCCCGGATGGCTAGGGCCTGAACCCTTGTCCTTTATGCGTTCAGGCTCGGGGCGGGCAGCATGACGGCCTCTTCTTGCCGGCCCATTAATAAAATGCTATTTTATCTATGGTTTACAGATAAAACTTCCATTTCCCGCAAGAAAAAATCATAAAAAAGTCTGAATCGGCGCTCCTAATTGGTTAAATAAACTTCCTTACCGGGAGGCTTTTATGATCAACGTGCGGCGTTTGACGACAAGTCTTTTCCTGGCTCTTTTCCTCGCTGCGGGCTTATGGCCAAACCTCGCGCCGGCGCAGACGTTTACGCCAACCGGCGATACCGGACAAACGGCCGGAGATCCTCCGGAACGCGTCGGGCGAATCAGCTTTCTATCGGGAATCGTATCCTGGCGCGAAACCGAAGACGAAGACTGGGCGGCGGCCACCCTGAATTACCCCGTCACCTCCGGCAACGCCTTTTGGACCGAGCCCGGCGCGCGGGCGGAGCTGCGCGTCGGCGGCGACTCGATACGCCTTGATAGCGGCACGGAACTCGTCATCGATCAGCTTGACGGCCTTGTTACGAAAGTGACGGTGCCGCAAGGCATCATCAATATGCACATCGAATCCCGCGATCCGAACGAGATTTACAGGGTCGTGACGCCGCGCGGCGACGTCGATCTTCTTGCTCCGGGCACGTACCGGATCGACGCGGGAACGGAGGCTTTGCCCACGGCCGTCGCGGTGCTGCGCGGAAGCGCGCGTTTCGTGAGCGAGACCGCCGCAACGGTCGTGGCGGGAGAAACCGTTCTGGCTTCCGGCGACCCGGTAACCTTATATGTGCAGAGGACGATGCCGTCCGAGTTCGACGACTGGAGCCTTGCGCGCGACAATTACGAAAAGCCGCGCGAAGTCGTGCGCTATGTCTCGCCGGAAATGACGGGCTACGAGGACCTCGGCGCCTATGGCGACTGGCAAACGGTGCCCGAATACGGCCCGGTCTGGATCCCGGCCGCCGTTCCGGTTGGCTGGGCCCCCTATCGTTTCGGCCACTGGGCCTGGATCAGGCCGTGGGGATGGACGTGGATCGACGACGCGCGATGGGGCTTTGCGCCCTTCCACTACGGGCGGTGGTTCTTTTTTAACAACCGCTGGTGCTGGTGGCCGGGAAAGCGGGTTCACCGCCCGGTCTATTCGCCCGCGCTTGTGGTGTTCGTCGGCGGCGGCGATTTCCACGTTACCGTAGGGGCCAGGAGGCGTCCGGCCGTCGGCTGGATTCCGCTTGCGCCTCACGAAATATACGAGCCGCATTTCCGGGCAAGCCGGAAGTTCAAGCACGACGTCAATATCAATATCGTGAAAGATGACAGGCGCCTCTCTCATGAGATCGATCTTGCCGACCGCAGGGCGCGGCAGAACGTCAACAGACTGAATCTGTTCAACCAGCGCTTCACTACCGTTGTCCCGCGCGATGACTTCGAAGAAAGGCGCGATGTAGCACGGACGGCCCTGCCGGTGCCGCGGCAGGAAGCGGAATCGGCTCCGGTTGCCGCGGAAGACGCGTTGCCTGCACGGCAAGTTCGTCCGCGCGGAGGAGAAGGCGCCGCGCGAGCGCCCGGGCCTACGACGACGCGGCGCTTCGAAGGACGTCCCGGAAAACAACTGCCCGGGCCGGATCGCGAACGACAGGCCGCTCCCGTAACGCCGGCGGTAACGGCTCCGGCCCGGCAGCCGCGCGAAACGGGATCTTCCCAACGGCTGCAAGAAAACCTTCTCCCCGGCGCGCCAAGCCGCCGCATTCGCAAAATGGATACGGAAAGACGTCCGGCAGCGCCGGTAACTTCGGGCACGCAAGCCGCCCCTGCCCGGCCCGCGCCCGGGCCGCGCCCTGTGGCCAGAGAGCCTATACAGACTCCGGCGGAGCAGCGTCAGCTTGACCGCCGCAATGAAGAAAAGCGGCAAGAACAACGGCAGGGTCGACGGGAAACCGGAACGCCGCAACCGCGCCCGGAAGAAAGGCAAGAAACCGCTACCCCCCAACAGCCGTCCGAACCACGCCGCACTCTCGAAGCGCCGCGCCCGCGTCCCGTCGAGCGCAGGGAACCTGCGGCACCACAAGCACAGCCTTCCGGGCGCCGCGAAGTTACGGCGCCGCAGCCGCGCCCGGTTGAACGCCGCGAAACCGTAACGCCGCAACAACAGATCATCGATCGCGGCGGCGGCGCCCCCGCTCAAAGGCCTGTCATCCGCGAGAGGGAACCGCGGGAGATCGCCGTGCCACGACCGCCGCAATCAACGGTGCTGACGCCGAGCGAGGAAGGATGGGTCAGGCAACCGGGACGCACGCCAGCTGCGAAGGAACAACCCCGCGCAAGAGAGCAAAAACAGCCCGCCGCAAACGCGCCGCAACGCGAGGAAGGCGGGAACGGCAACCGTAAAGGACGCGATCCCGCCCCGGAGCAATCCCGCAATCAGCCGAAGGAACAGCGTTAGAGCAAAACCCGGTTAGACGGAATCACCCTCCCGCAAGGAGAGAATGATTTCGCTCAAAATCATTATGCAATTTCCGTTTAGTTTAGATCAACATGTGAGCGTCATTCCGGGGCCTGCCACTCGCTTAAGAACCGGCCGGTGTAATTTTTGAAAAAGCTTGTCTAAAGCGAGTGGCAGGCCCCGGAATAACGATTCTATAAAATCGGAAAATAGTCTACCCCTTGCGGAACATCTCCTTGATGCCGCGGATGGCCTGGCGCGTGCGCTCCTCGTTTTCGATCATCGCGAAGCGCACATGGTCGTCGCCGAACTCGCCGAAGCCGATGCCGGGCGAGACTGAAACTTTGGCCTCGGCCATCAGCTTTTTGGTGAACTCAAGCGAGCCGAGATGAGCGTATTGCTCGGGGATTTTCGCCCACGTGAACATCGTGGCCTTCGGCTTTTCGACCGCCCATCCGGCCTCGTTCAGGCCTTTTACCAAAACGTCGCGGCGGCGCTGATAGTTGTCGCGGATGGCGGCGACGCATTCCTGCGGCCCTTCGAGCGCGGCGATGCAGGCCACCTGAATCGGCGTGAACGTGCCGTAGTCGTTGTAGCCCTTGATGCGGCTCAGCGCGTTCACCAGCGTTTTGTTGCCGACCATGAAGCCGATGCGCCAGCCCGCCATGTTGTAGCTCTTGCTCATGGACATGAACTCAACCGCCACGTCCTTCGCGCCCTTCACCTGCAGGATGCTGGGACATTTCCAGCCGTCGAAGCAGATGTCGGCGTAGGCGAGGTCCTGCAGCACGTAGATGCCGTATTCGCGGGCAAGTTCCACGATGCGCTCGAAGAAATCGAGTTCGACGCACTGCGTCGTGGGGTTGGCCGGGAAGTTGATGATGAGCATCTTCGGCTTCGGGATGCGCGAGCGGATGGCCTTTTCCAGTTCGGCGAAAAAGTCGACGCCGGGGATGAGCGGCACCTGCTGCACGTCCGCGCCCGCGATGACCGGACCGTAGATGTGGATGGGATAGCTCGGGTTCGGCACCAGCACGCTGTCGCCTCTGTCGAGCGTGGCGAGCGTAAGATGCGCGATTCCCTCCTTGGAGCCGATCGTGACGATGGACTCGGTTTCGGGATCGAGATCGACGTCGAACCGCTGTTTATACCAGTTGCAGATCGCGCGGCGCAGGCGCGGAATGCCTTTCGAGACGGAGTAGCCGTGCGTGTCGCCGCGCTGGGCCGTTTCGACAAGCTTGGCGACGATGTGGGGCGGCGTGGGGCCGTCCGGGTTGCCCATGCCGAAGTCGACGATGTCCTCGCCGCGGCGGCGGGCGGACATTTTCAACTCTGTGGTGATGGCGAAGACGTAAGGGGGAAGACGTTCGACCCGGGCGAATTCCTGCGGCAGCGCCCCGGGCATTTTAGGACTAGGCATGATAATGACCTTTTCACGTAAGCGCCTGGAACCGTCCAAGCGACGTGCCCCGCTTATTGCTGGGGCGGAGGTAAATTAGGGGGTTTTTAAAAAACAATCAAGACATAGGTTTGTGGTTGTTATTGCTTCGCAAACTGGCTATTTATAATATTATTGTAACGCTTTGCATTTTCATGAGACATAAAGATGAACGGGTTTATCGATCATATTACGGTTCTCGACAACGGCGTCAGCGTTGTCACGCGAAAAATGCCTTACAGGCGCCGCACCGCGTTTCAGATAGTCGTCGAGGCGGGAAGCTCTTTCGAAAAAGACGGCGAACACGGTTACGCTCATTTCGTCGAGCACGTCTTGCCCGAAGAAACGCAGGCGTACCGCTCGTATCATGAGCTTAACGACGCCTTTCAAGCGCTCGGTTTCGGCAAATTCAATCTCACCACGAGCGTTTACTATGTGCGCTGCCCATCGAGCGGTATCGATGGGACGCCGCATTATTTTTCTCCCTCCGTTTTTCCGCCCGCGCTGGATATTGCCTTGAATGTCGTCGGCCATCCCCGCTTTCCGCACCACGGCGTGGAGGGCGAACGCAAACGAATTCTCGAAGAAATGGAGAGCGCGAAGAAAGACATCGAGCGAAGAAACGGCGGGTTGTGGCGCGCCGCGTTGTTCCCCGGCAGCTGCCATGCAAAAAGCGCGCTAGGAAACGAGAAATCCGTCCTGGCGGCACAAGCAGAGGGATTGATAAATTTTTGGGAACGCAACTACGTCGGCAGCAAGACCTATGTGTTCGCGGCGGGGGAACTGGAGCACGATCAAATCGTCAATAAGGCATGGGCGGCCCTTAAGCACCTGCCTTGCGGCGAACCCCACGTCTTTTCCCCTCTGACGCCCGCCGTTTGCGAGGTGAGAATTCCTTACGGCGTTACGGGAGAGAATGCGTTCGTCAATCTCGCGGTAAAAAAACTTGCCCCTCTTGCCCGCCGGGCTATTCCTTCTCTGGCAAACTCTTTCCCTTCGTTGTCGGAGCAGGCTTATCTGGAACTTATGTGGCCGGGAGCGGAGCTGCTGTCACCACAAAGGATGAAGCAAAGCCTGACGATGGCGGTGCTTAACGGCTTGTTAAATTTCGAGCTCGTTTCAAAGAAACAAACGCTTTATTCCATAAACGCGGCAGCAAACTCCTCGCTGGATTTCGGCGGGCTTTATGTTTACGGCAAATTCCACTGGAAAAAGCAGGATACGGTTCTCGACACGATCCAAAAGTGTCTTCAGGAACTTTCCCGGAATCCGCCCCAAACAATTATTGACACCCTCAAGAACGAAAAAAGAAGCTTCTGGGAAACCTATGAAACGACCGTTGTCGAACAAACCGGCAGAATCCGGGACGAATATCTTTCTTACGGGAGTCTGGAATCGGACGAAGAGGTTTTAGCCGCTTGTTTGCGGCCAACGACCGGCGATGTAAGCTCGGTGGCGCGCGATATTCTTCTCGAAAAACCGGTTTCTCTTTTGGCCATCGGGCCTGTCGACAAGATTCTCTCGCGCCAGCAAATCGATGGGCGCATAAGGGGCAAAATCGCGGCTCCCGTCAAAACCCCGTCTTGATACGCTCGACGAGTTCCTTCACCGTCGGCACGAAGCCGTTGGCGTAGAAGGGGTCGGTGCCGAAGCGATACGCGTTGTGGCCTGCGAACATAAGTTCCCCGTCGGGGTCCTTGCCGTGGGCGATGTTTTGCAGCGTTTTTTGGATGCAGAACGAGCGCGGATCGGGCATGCGGCCCGTCGTGCCCTCGGCGTTCTGCGACCAGTTGGAGAACGAGCAGGCCGACAGGCAACCCATGCAAGCGGTCTGGTCTTCCTGAATTTCTTTCGCCTTCTCCGGCGTCACGAAAATAAGCGTGTGGTCCGGCGTGCGCAAGGCGCGCGTGAACCCGGCATCGTTCCACGCCTTGACGCGCGCGCGGTCTTCCGGCGTGACGTAGACGGGCTTGCCCACGGCGCCAACCTGAAACGCTTCCGTCATCCCGCCCTCGGGCTCGACCGCGTAGGAAACCTGCCGCTCCGATCGCTCTTCCAGTTCGCGCAAAAACGAATTGCGCACAGCCGAGGAGTAAAAGCCCGTCGGCGAAAAGCGATTCAGTGATATGTCGCCCTTTTTGAGCGTCATCAGCTTCTTTTTCCACGATTCCGGAATCGGGCTTTCCTTCGTCAGCAAGGGGCGCGTGCCGAACTGAAACGCGATGGGGCCGAGATCGGGGTTGCCGATCCAGTCTTCCCATTCGCTAAGCTGCCACACGCCGCCCGCCATGATAATCGGCACATGGCCAAGGCCGTGTTCGCGCATGAACTGGCGGATCGCCAGAACGCGGGCGAACGGGGCCTCGGGCTTTAACGGATCTTCGCTGTTCGAAAGGCCGTTGTGGCCTCCCGCCAGCCACGGGTCTTCGTAAACGACGCCGCCGAGGCCTTCGCGAAGCTTGTGAAAAGAACGCAGCCACAGCGCGCGCAGTGCGCGCGCCGAGGAAACGATCGGGTAGTAGTAGGTGTTGAACTTCGCCGCGATCTCGGCCACGCGGTAAGGCATGCCCGCGCCGCAGGTGATGCCGTGAACGAGCCCCTTCGTTTTTTCGAGAACGCCTTGCAGAATGCGCTCGGCTCCGCCCATCTCCCAAAGAACGTTGACGTGGATGCGGCCCTCGTTGCCCGCAAGATCGAACGCTCTTTGCGCCTGCGCGATGCCGCCCTCGATGCCGAAAGCGACGAGTTCCTCATGCCGCTCCTTGCGCGTTTTGCCTTTGTAGATTTGCGGGATGAGCTTGCCGTCGGCGTCATAGCTGTCGGCGTTCACGGCCGAAAAGGTGCCGACGCCTCCGGCCAAAGCCCATGCGCCCGAGCTTTCGCCGTTGGAAACGGACACGCCCTTGCCGCCTTCGACCAGCGGCAAAACGTCCTTCCCCGAAATACGCAATGCGTTCAACGTCTTCACAAACCTGTTGTCCTTTCCTCGCAGGCCGTGACGGCTTGCGCCGCAACGTGGCGTTTGATTCGGTAGATTAGTCGGGTTTTGCCGTCAGGTCTTGGCCTGTTTTCTGATCCACGGCTTTCATGGACAATTTGACCTTGCCGCGATCGTCGACGCCGAGAACCTTGACCCTCACATCGTCGCCCACGTTGACGACATCGGAGACCTTGCCGATGCGCTGCTGGCTGATTTCCGATATGTGCACAAGGCCATCCTTGGAGCCGAGGAAGTTCACGAACGCGCCGAAATCGACGACCTTCACGACTTTGCCCGGATAGATCGTGCCCACTTCGGGCTCCGCCACGATGCCCTTGATCCAGAAAATGGCCGCTTCCGCCGCCTTCTGGTCAACGGCCGCGACCTTGATCGTGCCGTCGTCCTCGATGTCGACCTTGGCGCCCGTCACTTCGCAAATCTCGCGGATGACCTTGCCGCCGGTGCCGATCACTTCGCGGATCTTGTCTTTCGGAATGTGGATCGTGGTGATGCGCGGGGCGTTCTGGTTGACGTCATCGCGCGCCGCCGTAAGCGCCTTGGCCATTTCGCCGAGGATATGCATGCGGCCGTCCTTGGCCTGACCCAGAGCGATTTTCATGATCTCCTCGGTGATCGAGGTGATCTTGATGTCCATCTGAAGCGACGTGACGCCTTTTTCGCTGCCCGCCACCTTGAAGTCCATGTCGCCGAGATGATCCTCGTCGCCGAGAATGTCCGACAGAACCGCATAGCCGCGATCTTCCTTGATAAGCCCCATGGCGATGCCCGCCACCGGCCGTTGCAGCGGCACGCCCGCGTCCATCAGCGACAGCGACGAACCGCACACCGTGGCCATCGAGGACGAACCATTGGATTCGGTCACCTCCGACACGACGCGGATCGTGTAGGGGAACTTGTCCTTGGCCGGCAGAAGCGGACGCAGCGCCCGCCACGCCAGCTTGCCGTGGCCGATTTCGCGGCGGCCCGGGCCGCTCATGCGGCCGGTCTCGCCCACCGAATACGGCGGGAAATTATAGTGCAGCATGAACGCCTCGCGGTATTCGCCCGCCAGCGCGTCGACGATCTGTTCGTCCTGGCCCGTGCCGAGCGTCGTGACGACCAGCGCCTGCGTCTCGCCGCGGGTAAAGAGCGCCGAGCCGTGGGCGCGCGCCAGAATGCCGACCTCACCGATGATGGGGCGCACCGTCTTGGTGTCGCGTCCGTCGATGCGGCGGCCGGTGTCGAGGATCATGGCGCGCACGTGATCGTATTTCAGCTCTTCGACGGCCTCGAGCACATGCGCGGGGTCCGTTTCCTCGGCCGGAACGGCGGCCAGCGCCTTTTCCTTGAGCGCGTCCAGTTTGGCATAGCGTACCGCCTTGGCCGTCTCGCCGTAGGCGTCCGTGAGGTCCTTGCCGATCAGGCCTTTCAGCTTCGCCATAAGGGCGGGCTTGTCAAAAGCCGCGGGCGGCAATTCGCGCGGGTCTTTCGCGGCCATTTCCGCGAGGCCGATGATCAAATCGATCACGGGCTGGAAGTTCTTGTGGCCGAACATGACGGCGCCGAGCATGATGTCTTCGGGCAATTCTTTCGCTTCCGACTCCACCATCAGCACGCCTTCCTGCGTACCGGCGACAAGGAGGTCAAGCTCGCTGAGTTCCATTTCGCCCAGCGTCGGGTTCATAATGTATTCGCCGTCGCGATAGCCCACGCGCGCGCCCGCGATGGGGCCGAGGAACGGCACGCCGGAGATCGTCAGCGCCGCCGAGCAGCCGATCAAGGCCACGACGTCGGGGTTGTTTTCCAGATCGTGGCTGAGCACCGTCGCGATCACCTGCGTTTCGCAGAGGTAGCCTTCGGGGAACAACGGCCGGATCGGGCGGTCGATCAAACGGCATATCAGCGTTTCGGATTCCGAGGGACGCCCTTCGCGGCGGAAGAATCCGCCCGGTATCTTGCCGGCGGCGAACGCCTTTTCCTGATAATTGACCGTCAGCGGAAAGAAGCCCTGATCGGGCTTCGCCTTTTTCGCGGCCACCACGGTGCAGAGCACCGTCGTGCCGCCCATCGTCGCCATGACGGCGCCGTCGGCCTGACGCGCGACTTTGCCGGTTTCCAGAACGAGCTTTTTGCCGTTCCAATCCATTTCCTTGCGGTAAACTGTAAACATTTCCATTTTGTTCCGTCCTTCTTTCTTGTTTGACGTCCCGCCTGCCCCCAATGGGCAAGCGGCCTTTTCATGCTGCTAGTCGCTTCATGAATCCTATATGTTTGATCTATCTTCCTCTCCCACGAGGAGAGAAGAAATAGAGGTAAGCTGCAATCAAAACTTAATACCGGCTCTAGCCCATCTTTTCTCTGGAGCATCAAACAGCTTTGATCTGGCGACCTTGTTAAGATGCTGATCCTCTTCAAGAGTTATAACGGCAAGCTTGTAGTATTTCTTAACCAGTTTATTCATAGCCGCAGCATTCAACGCGTCCCCTTGATATAGTTCCAAGATTTTGCGTGCAAAACTACGTCTCGGCGTACCGTGTTCGACTCGAAAATGGTCTCTTGGCTTTGCGTCAGGCATAGTGTTTCGAAGTTTTCTAGCCTTAATTGACCATAACTTAACCTGGTCGACGTGATGTGGTGATGCGTTTCCTACCACTTGCAATTTTGCATACACATCCCCAAACAGTTCGAGCGTTCTGATTGCCAAATTTTCTGTAACACCAGCAGTGATCATTTCTTCAACATGATGACATGCGAGCTTTAACTGATCGATTGTGATGGCGTTTTTCGACACGATATCTGGCCTTGAAATCGCCGGGGCACCTGCGCCGTACCGTTACTTCCTCAACCCAAGTTCGGCGATCAGCTTTTCGTATTTCGCCGGATCGTCCTTCTTGAGATAGGTCAGAAGGCGGCGGCGGTTGCCGACCATCTTGAGCAACCCGCGCCGGGAATGGTGATCCTTCTTGTGGGTGGCGAAATGTCCGGTGAGATCGTTGATGCGCTGGGTCAGAAGCGCGACCTGGACTTCGGGCGAACCCGTGTCTTTCTTGCCGCGGGCGTGTTTTTGGATCAGCGCCTGCTTTTGCGCCGTGGATATCGACATCGTTTTCTCCTGTCTCTTAAAAGTGGAAACCGCGCACAACGTGAAACGCTCCGGCCTTCGGCTCGACCAGGGCCACGGGAACACCCTGATGCCCGGCCAGAATAAGCGGCGCTTGCATCAGATGCATATGCTGTGGCCTTATCAGAAGGCTTTGGCCGTTGCGCAAACATTGCGCTTCGCCGGCGGTCAGGTGCAGGCCCGGGATGTCGTCCAGTGCCGCGCCAAGCGCCAGCAGTGCCGTTAAGGCGGCCTCCTTATGCTTTAATTCCTCCAGTTTTTCCAGCGAAATCGCCTTTTCCAGAGTGAAAGGCCCCACGCGGGTGCGGCGCAATTGGCTAACATGCCCGTAAGTGCCGAGAATTCTTGCTAAATCCCGCGCCAGAGCCCGCACGTACATGCCCTTGCCGCAAGAGACGCGAAAGGCCGCATGATCGGCGTCCGGCATGCCCGTAAGTTCCAGCTTGTGGATCATGACCTGACGCGGCGCCAGCTCCGGCTGGCCGCCCGCGCGGGCGATGTCGTAGGCGCGTTCGCCGTCCAGCTTGATAGCGGAAAAGACGGGCGGCGTCTGGCTTATGAGCCCGGTGAATTGCGGCAACGCCTGACGGATGGCCTCCTCATTGGGACGCACGGAACTGGCCGCCGTAACCTCGCCTTCGGTATCGTCGGTGCTGCGCTGCTCGCCCCAGCGGACCGTGAATTCATATTCCTTATCCCCGCCGATGACGTAGGGAATGAGTTTCGTCGCCTCGCCGAACGCCAGCGGAAGAATGCCGGTCGCCAACGGATCGAGCGTGCCGCCGTGCCCGGCCTTTTTGCCGCCCAAAAGGCGCCGCACCTTGCCCAGCGCCTGCGTCGAGGTCAAACCATGCGGCTTGTCGAGAACGATCCAGCCGTGAACGGCGGGTTTTGGTTTTTGAGGTATCATGTGCGTTTAATCGCGGCGCGACGGGTCAAGATCCTTCGCCACGGCGGGATCCTGCAGCAGGCGTTCGATTTTTTGGGAGTAATCGAAGCTGGAGTCCGTTTTGAAGACGAGCTTCGGCACATAGCGGAGATTGACCGTTTCGGCGAGCGCGTGCCGGAAGAAACCGACGATGCCGTTCAGCACGCGCACCGTTTCCGTCATGTCCTTGCCGCCCAGCGGCATGATGAACGCCACGGCGTTTTGAAGGTCGGGGCTTACGTCGACTTCCGTGACGGTGATCAGCGGCGGCTTGAAGCCCTTCGGCCACGGTGCGTCGCCGCGCATCAGCACGTTCGCCAGCGCATGACGTATAGCCTCGCCGACGCGGAGTTGCCTTTGGGAGCGGGTGTTCGGCATGTGACCTCTGCTTAAAGCTGCCTTGCCACTTCTTCCATCTCGAAGCATTCGATCACGTCGCCTTCGGCGATGTTGTCGTAGTTCTCGAACGCCATGCCGCATTCGTAGCCTTCGCGAACCTCTTTGACTTCGTCCTTCACGCGCTTCAGCGTCTTGAGCGAGCCTTCGTGGATCACGACGTTGTCGCGGAGTAAGCGCACCTTCGCGCCGCGCTTGACGACGCCGTCGGTGACCTTGCAGCCCGCGACCTTGCCGACGCGGGTGATGTTGAACACCTGCAGGATCAGCGCATGGCCGAGGAATTTCTCGCGCAACTCGGGGGCGAGCAGGCCCGTCAACATCTGCTTCGCGTCGTCGATCACGTTGTATATGATCGAATAGTAGCGGATTTCGACGCCGTCGCGCCGCGCCATGTCGCGCGCCTGCGGATTGGCGCGCACGTTGAAGCCGATGATCAGGCCCTTGGACGCGTTGGCCAGCGTCACGTCCGATTCCGTGATCGCGCCGACGGCCGCGTCGAGCACGCGAACCTTGACCTCTTCGTTGTCGGCCGAAAGCTTGACGAGCGCCGTTTTGAGCGCCTCCACCGAACCGTGCGCATCGCCCTTGATCAGAACGGCCAGTTCCTTGACGGAGCCCGCCTGAATGTCCTGCATCATCTGCTCGAGCGTGCTGCGCTGGTTGGCTGTCGCCGCCAGAGCGCGGCGGCGGCGGCGGCGGTATTCGCTGATTTCGCGCGCGCGCGCTTCCGTCGGCACAACCGCCAGTTCGTCGCCCGCGGTGGGCGTGCCGTTAAGGCCCGCCACCTCGACCGGCATCGCCGGTCCCGCTTCGGAGATGTTTTTGCCGTGATCGTTGATCAGAGCGCGGACGCGGCCCCATTCGCTGCCCGCGACGAAGATGTCGCCGACCTTGAGCGTGCCCCTCTGCATGAGGACCGTCGCCACGGAGCCGCGGCCTCTTTCGAGCCGCGCTTCGACCACGGCGCCCTCGGCCGGGCGGTCCGGATTGGCTTTCAAATCGAGGATTTCCGACTGCAGCAGGATGGCGTCCAGAAGCTTGTCGAGCCCCATGCGCGTCTTGGCGGAAATTTCAACGGAAAGGACTTCGCCGCCCATCTCTTCGACCTGAACGTCGTGCTGCAGAAGTTCCTGCCGTACGCGCGCGGGGTTCGCCGAGGGCAAATCGCATTTGTTGATGGCCACGACGAGCGGCGCGTTCGCCGCCTTGGCGTGGCGGATAGCCTCGACCGTCTGGGGCATGATGCCGTCATCCGCCGCCACGACCAACACCACGATATCCGTTATGTTCGCGCCGCGCGCGCGCATTTCGGTAAAGGCCGCGTGGCCGGGCGTGTCGACGAACGTGATGCGGTCAAATCCGTGGGTCGGCTTCGGCAAGACGACCTGATACGCGCCGATGTGCTGGGTGATGCCGCCCGCTTCGCCCGCGACGACGTCGGTCTTGCGCAAGGCGTCGAGCAGCGAGGTTTTGCCGTGGTCGACGTGGCCCATGACGGTAACGACCGGCGGGCGCGGCTTAAGATTTTCCGGCGCGTCTTCGATATCCGTGAGACCGGCCTCGACGTCCGCTTCCGTGACGCGCTTGACGCGGTGGCCAAGTTCGGTCGCGACGAGTTCGGCCGTGTCGGCGTCGATGCTTTGCGTGATCGTGGCCATCACGCCCATTTTCATGAGCGCCTTGATCACGTCCGCGCCGCGCTCGGCCATGCGGTTCGCCAGTTCCTGCACGGTGATAACCTCAGGCAGCACCACTTCGTGGGTAATCTTCACCGGTTCCTGAGGCTGCATGGCCTGGCGTTTTTCACGTTCGATGCGGCGGCGCACGGACGCCAGCGAACGCTGGCGCGTGCCCTCTTCGCCCGACAGGGCCTGCGTCACGGTGATCCGGCCCGTACGGCGGCGATCGGCGCCGGCGCCGCGCCTCGGGGCTGGCGGCGCGCCGCGTCCGGGCTTGCCCCGCCGGGGCGCTTCGGCCCCTTCGTCTTCTATCGCAGGGCCACGGCGCGCCAAAGCCCGTCCGGCCGCGAGTTCGCCAACCTGCGTCGTGCCGCGCATGCGTCCGGCATCGCCCGCCGGGGATGCCGTGCCCTTGCGGGAAAGAGCCCGCTGTTCGTCTTCCTGCTTCAGGCGCTCGCTTTCCGCTTTTTCCTGCTCCTGAATGGTTTTCAGCTCTTCAAGTTCGCGCAGACGCAGACGATCGCGTTCGGAAAGCGGCGCGGTTTCTTGACGCGCTTCGAGTTCCGCCGCTTCGTTTTCCTTTTCCTCGAAGGCTTCGCGGCTGACGCGCCGTTGCTCGCCTTCGAGCACCGCGCCGCGCAACGCCCGCATGCGCGCCTCGCGCTCTTCCTGCGTCAGCTGACGGATGACGGCGCTCGTCGCGCGGCCGCGTTCGTTGACGCTGACCGCCGTGCCGGGCTCCGGCCCGCGCACCAGCGTTTGCGCCGCCTTGGCGTCGGCGGAGGACGGCGCGCCGTCGCGCTTGCGCTTGACCTCGACGGCCACGGTCTTGGAGCGGCCGTGGGAAAAACTCTGGCGCACCGAACCCGCGGACGCGCCGGAATCG
>JAQUPC010000011.1 GCA_028716765.1 Alphaproteobacteria bacterium
GGACGGCGGCCTTTTCGGCCCCGGAGAGGCTGCGGACATCTTCACGAACGCGTACGGCTGGCATGGAGCGGCTTTCCTAGCGGTTTTCCTGATATATCCAGTTGCGAAGAATAGATACGGCTTCTTCCGGGTGCTTGTCGACGATTTCGCCGACTTTACGGAGCGACGAGGCTTTGACGCGTCCCTCAACCCGTGAAATATCGATCATTCTTTCTATGTCGGATTCTTCCGATTCATCCTGAAGCTCGCGGTTAAAGGCCGTGCCCGGAGGCGGCAATTGCGCCGCCGCGCCGCTTCCGGCTCCCGAGGCGAGAAGCTGCTGCTGTTGTTGAGGCACGAGCGAACCGGCCGATTCAAATATGCGCCGCAGGATAGGCCGGACGACAAGCAGCACGACCAGCAAGCCGATGATCGCAAGGAGCAACGTTTCGATCATGCGCAACAAGTCGGCTTTCGGCACGCCCATCATCATCGTCGAGGATTCGTCGCTCTTGCCGCCTTCGGCCTGCAGGAATCGCATGTTGATGACTTCAAGCGTGTCGCCGCGGTTGGCGTCGTAGTTTACGGACGAACGTACGAGGGACTTAATCTGATCCATTTCTTCCGGGGTGCGCGGTTGATAGGACTCGGTCCCGTCGGCGGCGGTTGTGGTGATGCCGTCGACCACGACGGCGACGGACAGGCGCTTGACCTGCCCGGATTCGCGCACCTGGCTGCGGACGGTCTTGTTGATTTCGTAATTGACGGTTTCTTCCGAATGCTCGCTCTTATTGCTGTTGTTTTCGCCGCCGGGCGACCCCGGCGTCGGATTGGCCGGAAGGTTGTTGGTGATCGATACGCTTTCGTTCGCGCCTTCCGCGGAGGAAGTGTTTTCGCTCGTCGTCTGGGTCGAACGTATGACCTGGCTGTCAGGATCGTAAATTTCCGAGCTTGTGGTGATTTTGTCGAAGTCAAGTTCGGCCGAGACTTTGGCGCGTACCTTGCCGAAACCGATGGATTGGGAAAGCAGGTCTTCGATCTTGCGGGCCTGCGTCTGTTCGAAGCCGGCGCGCATGTCGTCCTGATTGCCGGTTCCTGCGGCGTCGCTGCTGGCGGGACGCGCCAAAAGGGTTCCCTTGTCGTCGACGATGGATATCTGGGTCGGCTGCAGTTGCGGGACGGCGGCGGCAATCAGGTTTTCAATGGCCGCGATCTGCTCGCGCGTCAGCGTGACGCCGCCGCGCGTTTTAAGAAAAACGCTGGCGGTGGCTATTTGCGTGCCGTGGCTGAACAACTCGCGTTGCGGCAGCACGAGATGAACGCGCGCGGTCTGGATCACGGTCATGGTGCTGATGGTGCGGGCCAGCTCGCCTTCAAGCGCGCGCAGATGATTGATGTTCTGAACGAAACTTGTGGTGCCGAAGCCTTCCTTTTGATCGAAAATCTCGTATCCGATCGATCCGCCTTTCGGCAGGCCGTCGGCGGCCATCAACATGCGCACCTTGGCGACTTGTTCGGCGGGCACGCGGATCATGCCGCCGGAGGTAGGGGTCTCGTAGGGGATTTTCAGGCCGTCCAGTTTTTGAACGATGGCGCCGGCGTCCTGCTGGTCGAGGTCGCTATAAAGGAGCGCCATCGGCGAGGATGAGATGCGCGTCGTTAGAAAACCGAAAAAACCGAGAAGGCTGAAGGCCACCACCGCAATGGCGGCGAGGCGCATGGGGCCGAGATTGCGCAGGGTTTGTAAAAAGGCGTTCACGTACTTATGGCTCCTTCAGTCACGTTTTGCGCTTATCCGGTTTTATTAACTACGGAAAAAGCGTGAGATACCTTGTTGTTAACCAAGAATTACCGCTCGATTCATGAAGAATGTGTTAACGCGCTAGGCATTTTTTGCCGGGTTGGGTGCCTTTTTGTGCTGCTATGGCAACAGGTTCCGTGAAGTTCGCCGTTTATACAGGCGAGTTAACCATCATGTAACCCGGAGATGCCCAAAGCGGCACAACAAGCGGCTTTTGTTTGTCACGATTCGTCGAATTTGCCCAACTCTTTTCAAAACCAGATGCTCTCTCGTTAGAGGAGCGTTATAATCCGCGATAACGTTGCGTTTTTGGTGGAGGTAAACATGGCTGCGACATCGTATTTAGGCGATTCCAATATTGAACGGGCTATTACCGGGGCGGGTATCGCGCTCCAGGATTTTGAAAAAAAGGTTGCGGCTGGCGAAATGACCTACGGCATCACAAAAGCCGATCTGGTTTCGCTGCTGGAAAATCTTGAATCGCTCAAGGAGCAAGGCGTGCGTAACGTCGGTTATAACCCCGACTACCCGATTGCCGATCAGGTTTATGCCTTGCAGGGTAACGCCACCGAATTAAGAAAAGAACTCACGGCCGAAGCTTCGCCGGAACATGCCGAGCAAAAAGTACTCGGTTCAAACAAGGACCGGGATTTCATAAGCGTCGTGTATTACGAAGCCATGGAACTTGCCAAAATTGGCATCATTACGGGTGTGCTGCTCCGGCCGGATAGCCTGCAAGCCGCCAGAAACCTGGCGCTCGTCGTTGCTGCCGCCAAAGCGGAGCGGGCAGCCCGTCTCAATGCAGCCGCCGGGGAAAAGCCGCTGTCCGGCCATCAGCCTGCCAAGCACAGGGATGAAGAGATTCTGCCGGGAGTCAACATTAGCACGGCTGCGCTTCTTGCTCTGGTTGTTAGCACGCGGAATGCGCCGTCGCCATCGGCTGCGTCCCATCCCCACGACTATCACGAGCTTAAGGAAACGGCGGTTCATACCGTTTCGCCGGCGCCGTTGACTCAGGAGACGGCCATTCCGGATCATCCCGCGCCGCATGGCCATAAGCATCTGCCGGAAGACGAACCGGCGGAGTGAATTTAGGCCTTTTGCCTTTCGGGCGCGGGGCGGTATTGTTCATCTGCTAACGGATGGACGGTTATGGCTTATTACATCGGACTTGATATAGGCGGCACGAAGATTGCGGGCGGCATGTTTGCGCAAGACGGCGCGCTGCTGGCCGAGCTTACCGTTCCCACGCCGCAGGACTATTCGTCCTTTCTCGACGTGTGCAAAAACATCGTGCAAAAACTGGAACAGGATTCAGGCAAAACCGGCACAATCGGCGTTGGCGTCCCGGCGCTTGTCAGCGACGGCTTTGTGCTGGCCAGCGCCAACCTTCCTTATTTAAAGGAAAAGCATCTTCGTGACGATTTGGCCAAAATCCTGAAATCCGAAACGCGGCTGACGAACGATGCGAATTGCATGGCTCTGGCCGAGGCCGTGGACGGCGCGGGCGCGGGCTTTCCCTCGGTGCTTGGGCTTATTATCGGCACGGGCGTCGGAGCAGGTTTTATTTACGAAGGCCGCGTGATCGACGGGCCGAACGGGCTGGCCGGCGAGATCGGTCATTTGCCTCTGCCGCATCGGGGGGATGAGGACGTTTCCTTTGGCGCGTGCGGTTGCGGCCAGAAGGATTGCATCGAGCAATTTATCAGCGGCAGGGCGTTGGCGCGGCTTTACACGACCATGACGGGCAAGGACGCCGACGCCAAAACGATCTCGGATCGTGCGCGCGCGGGAGACGCCGAAGCCTTGCGCGTCCTCGACCGCTATTTCGAGGTTGCGGCGAAGGCAATGGTGGTTGTTTTGCACGCCTTTGATCCGCATGTGATCGTCGTCAGCGGCGGCCTTTATGCTCTGCCCGGTTTTTACGAAGAGGTGCCGAAACGGTGGGGGAAGTATGCTTTGACGGCGCAACCAAGGACGAAACTCGTTCCGGCCCTTCACGGCCCCAAAAGCGGCATGCGCGGCGCAGCGTGGTTGTGGCGGACGTGAAGTTTATCCGGCGCTGCGATCGTTGGCGCGGATGAACTCACGCACAACGGGTTGGACGTATTGACGCCATTTGCGTCCGTTGAAAACGCCGAAGTGCCCGACGCCGATTTGCAGATAAGCCTGTTTCATGGAGGTGGGGAGGTTGGGGCATAAATCGAGCGCCGCCCGCGTTTGGCCCGGCGCGGAGATGTCGTCCATCTCGCCCTCCACCGTTAAAAGGGCCGTGCGTTGAATGGCCTCCGGCTTTACCTTATGCCCCCGCCAGCTGAACGTTCCGTTCGGCAAATCGCAGTTATGAAAAACGCGTTCGACCGTTTGCAGATAATATTCGGCTGTTACGTCCATGACCGACAAATATTCGTCGTAAAACTTGCGGTTCGCGGAAGCGGCTTCCTCGTCGCCGCGCACCAGATGCTGGAACATCTTGAACTGTTCGCCGACGTGCCTGTCCATATGCATGGACATAAATCCCTGCAGCTGGAGAAATCCCGGATAAACGAGGCGGTAGGCTCCCGGATAGTAAAACGGAATGGCGGTGATGATCATGTTACGGAACCAGTCGAGCGAATGCGTCTCGGCAAATTCGGTCAACAGGGTTTTTGCGGCGCGCGGCTCAATGGGACCGCCCATCAGGGTCATGGAGCGCGGCTGGGCCGGATCGTTGCCTTCCGCGAGCAGGGCGACGGCGCACATGACGGGCACGGCTGGCTGGCATACGGCCACGACATGAATATCGGGGCCAAGCAGGCGGATAAAATCCATGAGGTAGGCGATGTACTCCTCAAGATCGAACGGGCCTTTCGAAAAAGGCACCATTTTCGCGTCGATCCAGTCCGTAATGGTGACGTCGTGGTCCTGCAACATGGTCTCGACCGTGCCGCGCAAAAGCGTGGCATGTTGCCCTGCCAGCGGCGCCACGATTAGCACGCGTGGGTTTTGCGCGATCCTTGATGCCATGCCGGGATCGTCGACGCTGCGTTTGAAGTGCAGGAGGCGGCAGAACGGCTTTGACAAGACGATCTCTTCCTCGACCTTAAGGATGTGTCCGCGCGACTTGACGGTCCCGATGTTAAACGCGGGTTTGGTATATGTTCTTGTGGAGCGCTCGATTATCTCGGCCCCGGCGGCCAGGACGCGCCCCATCCCTGTATAGGATGCCGGAACGAATGGATTCTGAAAAGCGGCCTGCGTAGCTTCGGCGGCCAGCCGGAGGGGCGCCAGCGCTGCGTATTGCATATCGTGGAAATGATAGAGAAGCATAAGCCTTGTTACGCCTATGCGGGTAAACGAAGCCTTAACCTGCCCTTAGGGCCGTTTTTTCATTTTTCTTTTCGCGGCGGCGGTTCGCGAACATGATAATCAAGAAAATGATGATCCACCACAAGCGGTTGCGGCGGCGGCGTTCTTCTTCCTTTGCGAAATCATTTTTCCGGAACCGGGGCGTTTGTTCAGGTTCGACGCGTTTAAGAAGCTTGCGTTGGCGTAAAATGCGATGTTTTTTCTCCACCTCATTGATTTCGCTAATGATATCCCGTTCTTTATCGGCGAAAAACGCGATTTGATCCAAAAGTTTCCGGAACTTGCCGAAAAGGGAAGGCTGCATGCCTCCCGGCGCACCCATATAAGCCGCACGCGCTTTTTTGCGTTCAATTTTCTGGCTTGTCAGGCCCCAGGAATCCATAAGCTTGGCTAGCCGTGCCCGCATAGACGCTTTTTGATTCAAAAAATTCGCCATAAAACAATTCCGTTTAAAAAAGCCATTCTAGTCAAAAGAGGTAAAATGGCGGTTAATGCATTAAAATAAAGCGTGCGAATGATCCGGACTTCATCGAAATCTCTTAAAAAAATGCCTTAAGGACACTTTGAAATTATCTATATTGGCGAGGCTGGTTTCAACAACAGAAAATGTTTTCACGGATATATTTTCCTGTAATTACGACGAAAAAGTAAGGAATTGTTAACTTGTGATGATTGGAACGTGAAAATTCGTGAAACCATTAAGTGTATGATAAACTTATAAAGGTAATCTAACGGCATAATACGGGACGCGGGTTATCGGCGTATATTGAGGAATGAAATTATGCATTCATGGAATCTGCGCGGATTCATTCAACAGGCCATTGGCGTTTTGTTGCTCGGGAGCGTGGTTGCGCTTTCGACGGGCCCCGCTATTTCTGCTGAATTCAGCAAGAATAAGGTGGAAATTTGTAAGGACAAAAAGTTTGTGCAAATTGCCAATTATAAGGACGTTTCCTGCGAGCTAACTTCCCCCGTAAAGAAGAATACGAAAGCACTTAGTCAAACTTTTCAGATCGCTAAGGATCTTTATTCGGAGGGAGAGGAATACCGTCGTTCTCAGCAGGTCTTCAGCGCATTTTTGCATTCGTCCAACTCTCATTCGGATGCCGTCAAACAGCGCATAGACGGTTTTAATAATATGATCGAAGCCGCAAGAACGATCGAAAGCCGTCGTGCCATGGCCATTGCGGTTAACTATTTTGTTAATGTCGCCTATGGATATGATCAAGAAAAATGGCGCCTGATCAGAACTATTCCTCAAGAAAAGAGAGGCAACTCTCCGCAAAAAACCATTGAGAACGGACTGGGTACATGCGTTGATCTTGCTATTTTAAAAAACGCTATTTTTGAAATGCTAGGCTTAACGGACTGCAAAGTTATCGCGATACATCAAAAAGGCTTCAAGCCCCATGTATTGCATGCTGCTGTGATTTTAGATGCAGAAAACACAAAGCTTGTTCTGAACAACTATAATTTACCCGATAAGAGCCCTGTCAAAATCGATCGTCTTGCTGCCGGGTCGGCAATTCCGGCTCAATCGTTTTTTGGTCCGGGCAGCTATTATGACAACTTGTTGGCTGCCATCGATTATAAGAAAGGTGTTATTATTTACAGGCCGGAGAAGAAACCAGCCCCGAGCGGTCAAAAACCGATGAACCGTCAAAGTTTTGAGAAGTTGATGAAATCATCTGCAAAAACTTCCGATTTTTCCGCGCAAGATCAAGCCGCTATTCATAAAATCAAACTTTTAGCCGATAATCTGTATGAGGTGAGGCGGAAAGCAACGAAATTTGCCTCCGCTCAACAGGTTAAAAAAAGCAAGGCCGGCATGAAGATTAAAAAACCCAAGGTAAAAGCAAAACTCTTGCAGCCGAAGCCGGGCAAAAGACACATGGCTTATAAAAATCGAATGCCTACGGCATCGCCGCGATGATTGCGCTGACGCTCTGCGAGGAGGATGACGAGGTGTGGTCGATCAGGATGCTGCGCGGCGTGGCCTCGATGCCGTATAGTTGCTGGTTCCATGTATGGCGCGGCGCGATGACCGAGCCTTCCAGCGAAACCCCAACGTATAGGCCCTGCGAACGGGCGAACGCATACATGTCGGACTTGAGCCCCATGCCTGTCGAGGCATTGACGCCCTTGCCGAGCTCGCCCACCGCGACGCCCGCGTCGCCTCCAAGCGTGACCTGACGGTCCAAAACGGAGTAAAGTCCCTTGTCCGTCATGACGGTAATGACAAGTTCCGAACTCTCGCCGCCGAATTGAAGGCCGAAGCTAAGGCCGCCGATCGTGTAAAAGGCCGGCGGGCTCCACCCCTGACCGTTGCGAACGAGCATAACCGCGTTGCCGCCGCGTCCGCCGACGAAGAACCCGGCGCGCAGCATGCTCGGCACGATAATGATCGCCTTGGCGCGCGAGGCCAGATCGACGAGACCGGGATACTGGTTGTCGCTCATCATGCTTTGGAAGGTAATGCGCGAACGGTCGATAAGCTGTTCGGGCTCGCTGCCGAATTCGCCCGCGCTCCGGCAGCTGCCGAGCACGAGCAGAACAAGCAAAAGCGAGTATAAAGTTGGGCGGATGCTGCGAATCATTATCGAAACCCGGAAACCTGTCAGGAATGTTTGAGGTACCTTATGCTCAGGTATCTTGTCAAATATGAGGCCGGAAAAGGTTGCTTTTTCCTTAATGGCCGTGGCCGCCGCAGCAAGGCGGCGCTTTTAACGGCTTTTTCAGCGCCAGCCGGACGAGAACCAGCGCCACCGCGCCGAAGGCCAGATTGAGCCAGAAAGTATAGTTAAAGGCGAAATGCGTGATTTCTGCGTGCAAATGCGGCGAGGGCTGCGGCACAAAGCCGAGAGCCGTAAAGGCTAAATCCATAAGGATGCCGGTCAAAACCATCGTGACGTAGAAGATAACGGCGATATAGGCCGCCATTTTCCAGCCGAAATAGCGCCGGTAGACGTCCAGAAGCGGCAGAACGATCAAATCGGCGTAAATGAAGGCAAGAACGCCCCCGAAGCTGATGCCGCTGCCCCACAAAACGGCGGCCATCGGCACGTTGCCGATGGAGCAGACGAAGCTGACAACGGCGATCAGAGGCCCGATCATGGCGTTGAGCGGCACCTGTACGGCGGGGTGCGCGTCCGTGACGAACAAGGCTTGCCAGACGCTGTTCGGCACAAACGTCGAAAGGAAACCGGCGATCAGGAACCCCGCCAGCAGGTCTTTCCACAACATAATCCAGTCCATAACGAAATGCCGCGCCACGGCTTCCAGCGCCTCGTGAGAATTAATGGAATCCCTCTCCCCTTGAGGGAGAGGAAGCGAAAACTTTGACTTGCGTAGCAAGTTATTAGTTTTTGCAGGTGAGGGGGTTTCTTCTGACCCCTCCCCGAAATCGCTTTGCGATTTCGACCCTCCCGCAAGGGGAGGGTGATTATATTTGCTGCCGGTTTGTGCGGCATGTTTTCGCGCTTCTTCGACCAGCTTCCGAGGGTAGGTGAGGCGGACAAGAAGGCTCATGACAATAACGAGCGCGATGCCGCCCAGCCATTCCGCCGCCATGAATTGCCAGCCCATGAGCAGGAAAAGAACGATGCCAAGCTCGATCACGAGGTTGGTCGAGGCGAACAGAAAGGCGAGGGAGGTAATGAGCCCCGCACCTTTGCGAAATAGAGTGCGCGTCACGGAGGCGGAGGCATAGGAGCAACTGGAACTGATCGCGCCAAGACCGGTAGCAAGGGCGATTTGGCGTGGGCCGTCGCTGCCGAGCATCGATTGAAGGCGTTCTTTGGAAACGTAAACCTGCACGATGCTTGAAATGAAAAAACCGAGGACAAGACTCCACGCCACGCCCCAGAACATCCCGAAGGCCATAAGCAACGCCTGGCCGATTTGTGAAAAAACACCGTTCATAACGATTGGATGTTACGGCATTTTTTCCCGCATTTCCAGACCGATCCGCCTATTAGACGTTATTGTGGGGAACGTATCAGAGAAGCATGCTGAAGAATTGGGACCCCAGTCATTTACTTGAAACAATATTAATTATTTCGTAATGTTTGACGGGCACAGTCAATAAACGACCGTTTTATTTGGAGGTTCAGCCTATGCGCTCATATATAGCTTGTGCGGCTTTTTTCGCTTTGCTCATTGCACGCCCGGTCTTGGCTGTAGACACATTTGTGCCAACGATGCCATGCGGCACTCTCGGAGCCACGCATATGTCGGCGGATCATACGGGGCTTGTCGTATGCGGACTCGCGACAGGAAGCACATCTGAAGCTTGCAGCGACACGACCCCCTGCGTGTGGAGGTCGATGTCATCGGGTGGCGGGGGCTGCTACACGGATTACACCTTAGCCCGGGATTTGCCCGTCGGCAGTCCCTGTAAAGTCAGCGGATTTACGGTTAAGGGATCCGCCGGCATATGGGGCACATGCTTCTACGCCCACCATGTTGACTCGTGGAACGAGTATATAGCTCCCCATCCGCCGGGCGCTATTTGCGATACCAGGCCTGGCGACCTAAGCTTGGGCGCCTACGATACCGGCGAAGCATATATTTGTTGCCAAAACTGATAGCCAGACAAAATTACGTTCAAGAGGCGCTTGAGGTAACTACCGCCACTCGCGGACGCAGTTGCGGCCCTTGGCTTTGGCCTGGTAGAGGGCGTGATCGGCGCGTTGCAACAGGGATTTCATGACGGCTTCGGGATTCGTTGCGGGCGCGCTGCCGGATGATGAAGGCTGGGGCGGCCGGTGCGTCGTTACGCCGATGCTTATCGTGATGGCAAACTGGCCTTGCGACGTTACAATCGGCGTATCAGCGCATACGGCGCGCAGCCGCTCCGCGGCGTAGGCGGCATTTTCGGCATCGGTTTCCGGAAGCACGATCAAAAATTCTTCGCCGCCAAGGCGGCCGAAGATGTCGATGGCGCGCAACTGTTCCGCGCATCGCGCGGTCGTAGCCACCAAAACCTCGTCTCCGGCGACGTGCCCGTACTGATCGTTGACCCTTTTGAAGTAATCGATATCAAGAATGAGAACTGAGAGCGGGCTGCCGCTGCGCTCGGCGCGGATGATTTCCGATTTAAGCCTTGCGAGCGCATGACTGCGGTTTGCGAGACCCGTCAGGGAGTCGGTATCGGCGAGCCGGATAAGCTGCTCTTCCTTATCGCGCACGGCCAACAAAAGACGGCGCAATCCGATTTGGCTGCCGGCCATCAGAAAGGAAATGAGCAAACCGAACAGTTCGTTGAGAAGATCCGGTTCGCCGCCGCGCAAAACGTCGTAGAGCGGCACGGCGCGGCGTTCGACCATTACCAACAGGGCCAGCGATAGCAAAATCCACGGATAGCGATAACGGCGACTGTAGGGTATCGCGCACAACGCCAAAACCGCCGCCGTGAGCTGAAGAAAGACAGAGGAGGCAAGAATGACAAAGAATAGGGCGTGCGACGGCATGAGGTTGTCCCGTTAAGGCACCGAAGGAAGGACCTTAGGCAGCCTTCCCGATACCATTTGCGGATGACGAACCGGTTGTTCCGGATCCATCGGAAACTTATCGTGATTCTTGATGAGGCCATTGCCGGACTCGCAGCAACATCGCGCGTCGGCAATTTGTCTATCGGGGATGAAACAGTTTGATAGCGAGCCGGTCCAAATGTTCAGGTTAAAACTGATCCCCTTAAAAGAAGGTTCAAGCGCGATGGTCACATACTTGGCGCCGATGAGGCGAGCGCCGTTACCGGAAGCCAGGATTGGTTTTATGCCGTCCGCGATAAGGTAGGCCTGAGGCTCTTCGGACGCCACGACAAGAATGCTTTTAGTCTTGCGTTGTTTGATGGCTGCCATAACTTCGCGGCTGTTAAGCAAGTCCACGGCCTTGTCCTCGTAACCGGCTTCGGCAATAAATACGAGAGGTTCATCGGGCCGCGCTTTTTTGATCATATCCGCCAAAGGAAGCATGGCTTCCTGCGAAGCGTTCTTTTGTTGTTTTGATTCCGTTTGGGCCAGGACGCTTTTGTTGCTTTTGCTTGCACAACCGAACAGACCCGCCAGAGCGAAAGACAGACCCAAACCTAAGCTGAGCAGCTTGGTTCCAAGGCCGTAATCTCTCTCACTGTGATGATTTATCATTCGGACGGCTTTCTGGAACTACTGCACCGCCAGGATCATGCCTAAAACGGACAGTTCGACGATCTGTTGCAAGGTGCCCAACAGCGGACCGTTGTAGCCGCGTACGTAATAGGCCCCGGTGAGCGCGACGAGAAGTCCGGCGCTCGCGCCAACGGCGAGCGCATAGCCGCCGTAGGAACCGAGAACGATAAACGTGATGATAACGCCGAGCACAAGTGCGACGATAACGCGCAGGGCCGGGGGCTGCTGGAAATGATCCGCGACGGGATCGCCCGAAAGCGGGCGCAGCCATGCCGCCGTAACAACCATCAGAGTGCGCGACCAGCACCCGGCGGCGATAAGCCCCTGAAATACGATGTCGTTGTTGGCGAGGCTGGCTATGGCTCCGATTTTCATGATGATGACGAGAACGACCGCCAGCGTGCCATAACGGACAGAACGCTCCTCGCGCAGCCAGCCGATTTTCTGTTCCTTGTCGAACGTATGGCCGTATTGGTTGGCGAGGCTGGCGAACTCTTCCTCATGCATGGCGCGCGTCGCCCACAGCATGCTGATGACGGCGAACGTCGCCGTGATGATGCCGGGAAGGCTAATCATGGACATGACCCAGTCCACGGTGGCGCCGAATACGCCGATCAACGCGCCGATAAGCGGGAACCATGCCATCGATTTGCGGATCAGGCGCGGCTTAGGCTCTTCCTTCAAAGAAAGGTTCAGCCGCGTCAGGTAATTGACCGCGACGACAAGTTCGGCCCACATATTTTCGGGCGAAGGCGGGCGCACCGTGATCACGGGAGAGGGCGGCGTGGAATCGTCCCCGGCGGGAGGTTCCGGAATTGAAGGCGTATTGTGTTCGGCGGGCTCGTCCATGCCTCTGTTATACAGGCAGGGGCTTGGAAATAGCAATCGCTGCCTTCAGGAAATTCGCACTATATGATTGGCATTTTCTTGGAAAAACGGCCAAGGCGGCGTTTGGCTATAGGCGTGGGGGCCTGAAGGTGTTGGAGAAACTGCTCCGTGCAGGCCCGCCAGGTATACTGTTCGGCAAACCGGCGCGGGAGGCCTGGATCTTGTGGCAACTGGAGAGCCTGATTGACGGCTTGTTGAAGGTTGTTGTCCAGAACCGCAATATCCCGCGTGGAGGGGCTAGCAAAAATATCGATTGGCCCACGTACCGGCAAGGCCGCTACACGCAAGCCTGAAGCGCAGGCCTCAATCATAACGAGGCCGAAAGTGTCGGTTTTTGAGGGAAAAACGAACATGTCGGCGGAGGCAAAGGCACGCGCAAGATTCTCGCCTTCCTTGTAGCCGGGAAAACAGGCATCAGGATATTCCTGCCGCAGCATCCCCAAATCCGGGCCGTCGCCGACCAAAACTTTGCTGCCCGGCGTTTTTAGATCGAGAAACGTCCGAAGATTCTTTTCAACGGCAATGCGGCCAACATAGAGCGAAATGGGGCGTGGAAGCCCGTCATAATACTTGGCGTCTCTTTTATCCGGCGAAAACATTTCAGTGTCGACGCCTCGCGACCAGCGCACAATCCGATGGAAATGAGCATCACGAAGTTCCTTTTCGATCGACGGCGTGGCGACCATGATGGCGGAGGAGGGCGCATGAAACCGGCGCATTGCGCGATAGACAATGTGCCGGACGGTGTGTCGCGTGCCGTGGGGGGCTCGAACGGAAATATAGTCGTGCAAATTTGTGTGAAAGGCCGTGGTAAAAGGAATCCCCCGCCGCATACATTGCCTTCGGGCGGCCAAGCCAAGAAAGCCTTCGGTCGCTATATGCACGTAATGAGGCCCAAATCTGTCGATGACTTTTCCTATCCGATTTCCGGCAAAAAGTTCTTGTTTGATTTCGGGATACAAAGGAAGTTTGACAGAGCGCCAACTGGTAAAATCCGGGCCAATCACCTCAACGTCATGGCCCATCTTTTGCAGTTCGCGCTGCGTCGCCTGCAAGGTTCGAACAACCCCGTTTATAAGCGGGGGCCAGGCATCGGATACGATAAGAATTTTTTTGCTCATATTAACTCCGCCTACGCCGCTTGAGCGTGTTTAAGTCTTTCCGCCAATTTTAGAGGGGGGCTGTACGTTCTATCGAGGGGAGCTAGATGGGGGAGTCCGGCCTCCGGGTTCCACTTCACGAGCTCGATTTTGCCATTCTCATGTTCGACCAAAGCCGTACCGTGATTAACCCAGTCGCCGCAGTTAAAAATGCGAATGCCATCCTCATCCGAAATAAGAGGATCATGGCTATGCCCGGTTACGCAGCCATCAAAAAGGGGCTCATTAGCCCACGCAGGATCGGCTTGCTTTCTCTGCATAAGCGAGTGATTGCGCGCTTTTATGTATTCCCTGGCCATTCCTGGTACAGCCCGGTCAAAAGGCGACCCTAGGCCTCTTATTTTTTTAGTCGGGGAAAAATCGCTTTTGAAGCCGAAAAGGTCGCAGCCAATTTTGCGGAAAAGCCATTTTTTATCGTTTCTGTCGATCCACTCGGCACAGGAAAACAGCTGATCCCTTAACTTCGTGCTTAGAACGCTCAACAGCCGATAATTCTTGACGAGAATGTCAAACTCGTCCCCATGTGTTACGAGCAAACGGCGATTATCCGCCGTTTTGTGCGTAATATCGGGAAGAACGGCGATGCGTCCCATCATGGGAATATCTTCGAATAATTCCAGAAATTCTCTCCGCTTTTGCCGTTGCTCCTCTGTGAGTCCCTCCGAGAGGAGCGTCCCTGCCTCGGCGAGCGCAAGCCGGCGGTCCACGGTCTCTTCCGGCAAGTCGGGTATAGGGCGAAGAAGCGTTCGCAAGAAACCGTCATGATTGCCCGGAATGTAATAGATAAAAGCGCCCTTTCGCGCATGGCGTAAAATCTTTTGAATGACAACCATGTGTAGAATGGGAAGACGTAATGTTGTGGAGAGTGAGCTTGCCTGGAACAAACGGCCGACATGACGCATATTCGTCATGCCAAAACTCCACCCGTCGATAAAATCGCCTACCAAATAGATTTCTTCGGGATCAATATGATTCAGGAAACCAATTAATTCCTTGGCCATGCATCCGTCGTAGACGAGATGAACGTCGGATAAAAAAACCGTTTTGACGGGAATTGATGCATGAAGGCGCTTATCAAGTCCATCGCCGTTAGCGGCTGCTGCTGCGATGCCCTGTCTAATCTGTCCCTGATGCATGGCTACACCGCCATTCTGTAGAAATTTGTTCTCGTCGGGACATCGTGTCTGCGGACAGTGTGTGACCTGATGGGGGTCGTGACATCCTCGGGATGTATGTGTTCTCTTCGCTGCACCACATAGAGTTTGGGCGGCTTTTGGGGTGATTTAATTTCGTCTTGCTCGGGAAGTCCGGCGATTTGCGGCGCGGCTTGCGCCACGGTTGGCTCGGCCGCGAGCGGTGCCGCTGGCTGCGTGATTTCTTTGGAGGCGCCCATGAGATAACGGACTGCGCCCGAAAGATGTTGCTCGGCGGCTTTCTGGCCAAGAACGCCGAAGACAATGCCTCCAATCAGGCCTGTAACAATCGCCAACGGGCCGGTTTCGATTCCGAGAACCGCGCCGGTCACGACTCCCGTTATGACATCTCCTATGAGACCTCCCACAAGGCCGCCGCAGGCACCGGCAACCTTTACCGGATTATCCTCCTTGATACCTGCCACGACTTCGACGGCTGTCGTAATGGCAGCGAGAGATAGTGATAGCGCAGTATTACGGGTCAGACGCTGTCCTGATGGGATTTTCGCGCTCATGCCGTGTCCTTCATCTATTGGATAAATGTGGACGATGTTTTTTTGCGGCTATTTTTACGCTTGGAGCGCGGGGGCTCGGCGTAAAGAACTAGGTTCAAAGCCGCCGGAACGACGGGCTGCTCACACGTCTTGTGTTTGGGGATTAGTGCTACAGGCACAGCAAGCTCCATTCCGGTTCAAGGATGCAGCACTAACGGACGTGGACAATGAGTGTCCACGCGGCAAGGCCGACCCAGTTTTGGGAAAATGAAGCGGGTTAGGTTCAGGGTTAAGGCAAGAGCGTCAACCGGTCCCAACTCCGAGCCATCCTGTACGCGCACGAAACAGGTAGGCTTTTTCGCTGTATCACATGCGCCCTTGATAAGGGCGATTCGATGAATTTGGCAAGCATCTTTTTCATAGATGCCCGGATGTTCGATTAACGTATTAGTTAAAAATCACAATTTGAGGAGGGAAGTCCGACAATATATTCGAATCATTCGTCGGAGGTGTGCATCAGGCCGTCGCGACGCCGTTTGGACTCGAACGTGTGCATGAAAACAAAGCCGCTTATGACCAAGTAAAAGATATTTAATAAAAATGAATAAACTAAATAATCGATCCTTGTTATATGCAAATTAACAAGCGATCTCATGCCTTCGAAAATATAGGTCGGCGGCAACAGCCAAGAAATAGTCTGAGCCCATTCAGGCAAAATGCTGACGGGATAATAGATGGCGACCAAAGGCGCCATGATGAAAGAGGCCATCCATGCCAGCCCTTCGGCGGCAAGGCCGAAGCGCAGCATCATGGCGACGAGCAGGCAGCCGCCCCACCAGCCCGTCATGGCGAGATTGAAGATGAAGGCGATCAGGGGCAGCCCGAGACCCGGCAGCCAATAATCGAAGAACCAGTAAGCCAGAAGAATACAGGGCGTCAGGGCAATGATCGTGTTGATCATGCTTATAAAAACCAGACCCGCCACGTATTCGAGCGGCCGGATGGGGCTTACGAAAATCGAGGGCAGGTTGCGCGACCACAGCTCTTCCATAAACGGAAACTGGATGTTGAGCTGGCTGCGGGCCAGGACGTCCCAAAGCATGACCGCGCCCAGAAGAATCCCCGCCGCCATCTGGATTCCCGTCGCCTGTTTTGTAAGGTAGGTGTTGAGAAAGCCCCAGATGATCATGTTGAGCATCGGCCAATAGATCAGGTTGATAACCCGCAGCCATGACGCCCTGAGCAGGAATATATGGCGCTGTAACAACGCGGAGAACCGGCGCACCGGCAGCTGCCAGACGTTCATCGGCTCAATCATTGCGGTCACGCGTGATGTCAAGAAAGACCTCCTCAAGATTGGCGCGCTCGTATGATTCAAGCAAATGCCGGGGCGAGCCGCGGTCGGCGATCCGCCCCTGACGCAGCATGATGACGTCGTCGCACATGCGCTCGACCTCGTACATGTTGTGCGAAGCCATAAACAACGTGGCGCCGGTTGTGCGTTGATAGTCCATCAGCAGCGTGCGCACCCAATCGGCTGTATCGGGATCGAGCGAGGCCGTGGGCTCGTCCATCAACAGCAGGCGCGGGCGGTTCAAAAGCGCCTTGGCGAGGCTGGCGCGCGTTTTTTGACCCGCCGAAAGGGTTGTGTGTTGACGGCCGAGGAGATCGCCTAACTGGAGCCCTTTCCCTAATGCGTCAATTCTGTCCTTTAACCGGTCCAAACCATAGAGATTTCCATACACAATGAGGTTCTGGCGCACGGTCAGGCGGCCCGGCATGTCGACATAGGGCGAAGAGAAATTCATGTACGGCAACACCGCGAAGCGGTCGCGCAGCATGTCGTGGCCTAAAACCGTGACCGTTCCCGACGTAGGCAGCAAAAGGCCGAGCAGCATGGCCATCGTCGTCGTTTTGCCCGCGCCGTTGCCGCCGAGGAGAGCCGTGATGCTACCTTTCCGGACGGCAAAATCGATGCCGTCCACGGCCACGACGTCGCCGAAGACCTTGCGCAGCCCCGTAACCGATATGGCGTTTTCCGTGTTTTCCATGACGTTCTTATGCCGCAAAGAGGCATCAAGTATCAAGTAAGCGCCACTAACGTCATTCCGAACAAGCTTTGCTTGCAAAGCAAGCGAAGCGAAGATAGGGATCCAGTGGACGATTTCGTTTAAAAGCCCTCATGGGGCATGATGACTGGATCCCGGCTTTCGCCGGGATGACGCCTGTAAACGGTTAGAAAAAGCCGTTCTCAAAGGATTGTTAAAACCTTATAGTTAAAGTGTTGTCAGGCGGCGGCGTTCTGGTTATAAGCGGGTCTTTCTTGCGGCAGGAGAGGGGCTGCGGCCCATTCTGCCCAATCCGCCTTGTGCGCGCCCAGGTAGCTCAGTTGGTAGAGCAGGGGACTGAAAATCCCCGTGTCGGCGGTTCAACTCCGTCCCTGGGCACCATTTTTCAAGCGGTTAAATGGTTAAGCGCGATGTTCCTGCTGCAATGGCGGTTAAGAATCTCTCAGCCGATTATTTAAAAAGGCCTCTTTTTCCGGCCCTGAAACTAAATTATGAAGAGAATATTCTGCACAAACCTAATATAATTCCCTATTAACGCTTTTTTTGGAAAGACATCATTATGAATAATAAAACAATGCCCGGCGTGGCGCTCGCTTTTTTTTGTCTCTTTTATCCCATGAAGGGACTGGCCGGGGTTTCCGGCAACGATGGCGGCCAGAGTGCCTGTACGTTCAAAAGGTTTTGGATGTCGTCCGGCGACAGGAAGATGTTCGCGCAAGGCCGGACTCCGGAGTCTGTCAGGAGGGATAAAGCCTATGTGGCGTTCATGGACGCGTTTTGGGGCTCCCTGGATGCAGATGAGCGAAAATACGGCAGCCCCATATTAGTCGGGGATTTACTGGAAAATATGCAACGGGCCTTCAGGAATGCTGCAAGGGAGCATCAAAGAAAGATCGGGCAACACGGGATCAGGATAAGTTTGGTTTTCAGCAGAGCCGAGGTTGCGAAAGAATTTACAGCGGATCAACTCAAGAATCCTGCACTCTATTTCGATAAAGACGTCAAAGAAATTATAGGACAAGACGGTTGGGCAATTGCCGTCCGTTTTGCGAACAAGAGGAAGCCGTCGAACTTTGCGGACTTTGAAGTCTCAAAACGCGCAACGGCACAAACTTTTAGCACACTCGTGAACGCCATATGTTTTGAAGAACGCCATCCATTAGTTCCTCCAACCGTATTTGAACGAAAAATCGGCTGTAATAAACTTGGTCGCTAGAGTCGCGTCAATTCGTAATTATTACCAACGGCCCAATGAAACGTGTCCCAAGAATGCCGTTGGTATCCGGGGCCACTGGTATAAGTTGATGATACATTCAAGGAACAAACTTTGAAATCGGAAAAAGATATTATTCGAGCCGGATTGCAGTTGCTTCTCGACAAACGGAGCGGGGATATTTTTGAGCTTCCGCCTCACGACAAAGCGACGATGGATTCATTTATCTGCGCGGTTCATGATAATTCAGTGCAAACATTGGGCGGGAAGTGCGGTGCAGTTGCTGCCCTGTTGCGCGATTATTATCGTGCATATTTCCGGCATCTGGGAATCGACGGCGATTGTCTGCGGGTTACCTCGGCAGATATGGGCTCTGATTTTCATTACTATAATCTTGTGCGCATAAAGGACAAAGTCCTTCTTCTCGATGGACTCGCGGCCCAATTTATATGCCCGCCGAAAGAATCATTTCCTCCTCACGGGGTCTTTATCGGTGAACGGACGGAACTGAAAACTATACTGTCGCATGCCATTACGACGTCCCGGGAAATCCTGTGCCGTGAATGGCCGGAAGTTGGGGATCTGGACGACTCCCTTTTTTACAGGGCTGTCGCGACAAAGGATATAAGAGAAGAATGTTTTCGTTTGTTTAAGAAGTCCGGACGTTCGTGTCTGTTTGTTGCCCCTTATAATCATTTTTGGCAGAAGGCTTGGGGCCATGCGTCCGTCGCCGTTGCCGATGACGACTGGCCGGGCGACCCCTCGCGTTGGGGGAAGGAATTGAGCCATTATAAATTCGACGCCGCCCAACTCGATACGTACAAACCATCGCCGCCGAGAAAAATATCTTTGTTTACTCGCTGCGAATCCTGACCTCTCGGCGCTATTTTTGCGCCAGCCTCATAACATTCGCAACCACGTCGCAGGTTATTTCGATCTCGGCATCGGTTAACGTCGGGTGCACAAGGAACATGATGGACTGTTCGCCGAGGGATTTAGCCACGGGCAGACGCGAGGCCGGGCGGAATCCCGTGCCGTCGAAGGCTTTTTCCAGATAAACTTCCGGGCAGGAGCCGTGATAGCAGGGAACGCCGCGTTCGTTGATTTCCTTAATGATGCGGTCGCGGCTCCAGCCTGCCTTAATGTTCTCCGGGCGAACGAAGGCGTAAAACTTATACCATGCATGCGTGATGTCCGTCGGAGGCGTGGGCACGCGCATGGCGGCGCAAGGTTGCAGGGCTGAAGTCAATCGGCGCGCGTTTGCCGCGCGACGCGCGGTCCAATCGGATAGACGGCGCAACTGAATCCGGCCTATCGCGGCCTGCATTTCCGTCATGCGGCCATTGGTGCCGAAGCTGTCGTGGAGCCAGCGGAACCCCGGCGCGGATGCGGTCTCATTGGTTTTTTGCCGCGATTTGCCGTGATCCTTGTACGACCATAAACGATCGAACAATTCAGGGTCGTTCGTCGTAACCATTCCGCCTTCGCCGCCCGTGGTGATGATTTTATCCTGACAAAACGACCACGCTCCGATGTCGCCTATGGAACCAACGGAGCGGCCTTTGTACCGCGCCCCATGCGCTTGCGCGCAATCCTCGATGACGAAAAGTTTTTTCTCGCGGGCGAGGGCCATGATGGGGTCCATGTCGCAGGGCCAGCCTGCCAGGTGCACGCAGATGATCGCCCTGGTGCGCTCCGTCAGCACGGCGGCAATCGTATCGGCCGTGATGTTCTGGGAATCCGCGTCGACATCCGCGAACACCGGCGCCGCGCCGCGCATCGCTATGCAGGACGCCGAGGCGAGAAACGTGCGGGGCGTTACAATAACTTCATCGCCGGGCCCAATATCAAGAACATTAAGCGCCGCTTCAAGCGCTACGGTTCCGTTTGACAAGGCGGCGGCGTGCGAGGTTCCGGCCCATGCGGCGAACTCCTTTTCAAACGCGCGGCCTTCTTCGCCGGTCCAATAGTTGACCTTGTTGGAAAGCAAGACGCGCCGGACGGCGTCCGCTTCCTCTTCGGTAAAGCTCGGCCACGGCGAGAAGGGGGTGTTCAGCATGTCTGGGCAGACCTTAGAACACGCGCCGGAACGCCGGCGACCGTACAGGGTTCGAGGAAATCATGAACGACGACGGCGCCCGCGCCGACCGTAACGTTCGCGCCGATCTTCACAAGCTGCTTCACGCAGGAGCCCATGCCGATCCACGAGCAAAAACCCACCACGACGCCACCCGCTAAATGTGCGCCGGGGCTGACATGCACGCCATCGCCCAACACGCAATCGTGATCGATCGTCGCGCCCGTGTTGACGATGCATGCATCGCCGAGCGTTGTGCCGATATTGATAACGGCGCCCGCCATGACGACGCACCCTTTGCCGGGCACGGCATGGGAGCTGATCGTTGCATTGGGATGTATGATGTTAACCAGAGACGCGCCAAGCGCTTTAAGTTCATTCTGTTTGTGCAGTCGTGTTGCGTTGCGGCCGATGGCCACGATCACGCCATCGAAGGACGAAAGAGCGGCGATCAACGCTTGCGTGTCGCCGGTGACGGGCCAAGAACCGTTTTTGGCGAGTTCGGGGTGGCGGTCGTCGAAAAACACGACTTCTTGCCAACCGGAGTCTATGGCCATATCGGCGATAACCTTGCCGTGGCCGCTGGCGCCGAGGATGGCCAAACGCTTCATGGGATGTTTCCCTTGAACTTTTCTATCGTCACATGCCCCTCCGCCGAGATGTCCTTGCGCATCAGAACCTTCATGACAGTCATTAGCAGAATTTTCAAATCCAGCCAAAACGAGCGGTTCTCGACGTACCAAACGTCAAGTTTGAAGCGGTCTTCCCACGTCAGAGCATTGCGCCCGTTGACTTGCGCCCAGCCCGTAACGCCGGGCCGCGCTTCGTGGCGCCGGGCCTGTTCGGGCGAGTATAGGGGCAGGTATTCCATGAGCAGGGGCCGCGGGCCGACAAGGCTCATGTCGCCCTTGAGGACGTTCCATAGTTCCGGAAGCTCATCGAGGCTCGTCGATCGCAACCAGCGGCCAAACGGCGTCATCCGGTCGGAATCGGGCAAATCCAGGCCCCCGGCGTCCCTGGCATCGATCATCGTGCGGAACTTGTACATGACGAAAGGCTTGCCATTCAGCCCCGGCCGTATCTGACGGAACAGTACGGGCGACCCAAGCTTTATTCGTACCATTAGCGCGATGACTGCCAAAGGGAGAGCAGCCAATGCCAAAAGCAATGAAGAAAGCAGAATGTCCATTGCGCGCTTAATGGCCTTTGACGCGGGGCACGTCTTTCTTTGCCGTTCATAGCGGATCAGACTTTCGTCCAATGCGGACGCAAGACGACCGGAAAGATTTTCCAGAGCGTAATTTTCCTCGACATAACAGCGGCCGTTCGCGCCCATTTCTGCCCGTTCCTGAGGCGAGAGGGCTGTAATCCGTTCGATAGCGTCTGCCATTGCCTGCGGGTTTTCGGGCGGGATCGTGATGCCCGCCTTCGCCTCGGCAACGGGGTTGTTCGCGGCGGTCCCCGTATAGATGATAGGCCGCGACCCGGCCAGATAGTCAAAAATCTTGTTGGGGCTGATGCCGTATTTGAAAAGAGGTAAATCCCGGAGATTAAAAATAAAAGCATCGGCCGTCCGGGCCAACTTTGGAATTTGATATTTAGGAACCGGCGATTCAAAAATCACATTCTTCAGGCCCAATCTGGCGACCTGTTCGATGAGGGCCTGTTTCTGCGGGCCGTTGCCGATGAGGCGCAATTGGACAGGAAAGCGAAGATCGCGGTTTTTGAGCAGGGCCATCGCGTCGATAACGTTGTCGAGGCCGTTGGCCTGGCCGTGGGCTCCGAAATACATGAACGTGAACGGATGAGGCGAATCTTCGGGCGGCGACGGGCAGGGAAAATCCTTCAAGTCCACGCCGTTCGGAATCCATTTGATGCGATCGGGCGCAATGCCGAGAGGCACGATGTATTTGGACGCATAAGGCAACAATACCACGATGTTGTGCGCCCTTGCGTAAAGCCACCGTTCCAGCCATCGCAAAATATAGGCAACGGGGCTGTTGGGCCGCAACGCGCCCAAATCGATAAGCGTTTCCGGCCACAAATCGCGCACTTCGAAGATGAAAGGCGTGCCCCGCCTTTTGGCCAACAGGGCGCCCGCGAAAGCGGCGAAAGGATGCACGCTCGATCCGATGATTGCGTCCGGGCGCTGCAGCCCCTTTGTGTTCGACGGCAGCAAAACGCGCAGAGTATAGACCAACATATTGATCATGCGGCCCAGGCCATTGCCTTTGTATGGCGGCGTTTTGAGCCATAAGAACGGCACGCCGTCAATAATCTCGGAACGTCTGCTTTCCCCCATGAGAAGCCGCTGACGTTTGGTGTGCATCTCGACGCTTGCCGCTATGATGCTGGCGGACCATCCATATTCGGGAAGATATTTTGACAGATAATAATGACGCGTTCCGCCGCTGCCGTTCGGCTCTTGCGCGTAGTGATTGAGGATCCAGACGTGTTTCATTTTCGGATAGCGTGCTGTTCCGGATAAAAGCCAAGGGCTTCGTAGACGTCTTTCAATACCAAAGCTTCCTTTGCCCATTGATAACGCTGCGCGGTACGACGCGCGGCGGGCGCTTTGCCGGCAATTTCATCGCGTTCAAGCTTGAAAAGCTTGCTCATGCCGCCAAGGTCGCAAAGCCATCCGCAATCTTCTTCCTCGATCACCTTCCTTATTTCAGGAAGGTCGTTGGAAACGACAGGGAGTCCTGCATAGAGATATTCAAACAACTTGTTAGGGAGGGAATAATAATGCGAAAGGCAACCCGGGGAAAGAAAGCGCAGGCCGAGATCGGCGGACGAGGCAACGGAGACGATTTGCTTCGCAGGCACGGGGGGATGAAAGTGGACGTTCGTCATGTCTTTAGCCAGCCGCTTGCACTCTTCCAGCATGGGGCCAAACCCGACGATGACGAGATGCCATCGGGCAGGCGCTTCGTGCCAGGCTTTAATAATATCTTCGACTTCGCGTCCTTTGGCGATGGCCCCGAGATAAAGAGCGATCACGCCGTCATTCGGAATAGAAAAATGTTTGCGCAAGTAATCGCCGCGCTCAGACTGAACCAGCGCGTCCGGTACGTTGCGGAGCACATGCGGTCTGGGAATGTTGTACGTTTTTTCGTACCAATCCGCGATTCCGCCGGAAACCACGACAATTTCGTCGGCAAAACGGATGAACAGGCGTTCCACGATCTTGACCAGTCTTTTGCGCAGGCCAACGGCGGTGAAGACCTCTGTTTCCAGTTCATGCGTATCGTAAACGAGTTTCGCCCCGCAGCACCACTTGGCCACCACGGCAACCGGCAGGACCGAGAGCGTGTGGGCATTGATGCAGACAGGCTTTGTGCGAAGCGCCAAAGCCAGAACGCGGACATACCAGGGAAGAAACGCTAAAGCCTTCAAAAGCCATTTGGAGTTATCGGCTTTGCCGCGGGGCAGGCGCACGTAAAGGCGGCGCGGTCCTTTTCCTTGCAGCGCAGGAAGCTGAGGCGAGTCTACACCGGCAACGACAACTCGATCGAATACCTGACGATTGATCAGCCATTCGGTAATTTTTTGAATCCTTGTGTCGTTGAGGAGAGGGGAGGGGTGAATATGAAGATTTGACTTCATTCATCCTCCGCAACGCGGCTTCCGATCCGGCCGCAAGAAATGATATCCAACATGCGGTCGCGATTTATTAAATAAAGAAAGTTGACAAGAAACATCCCCCCGGTATGCAAAACTGAAGGCAGGGCTGTTTCGGTTAGCAGTAAAACAGGCACGAAATTCAGGGCCAACAATATTCTCCGGTCGCGAGGGAAACCTTCTAACGACGCGAGCAATAAGGCAGTTAAAAGCGCCGATAATAGAACGCCCGGATAACCGAAATTGACATAATCGTTTATAAAATGAGAAGCCGTAACGGATCCCCGGAGGTTCTGATCCCTTACCATTTGCGGATAGACAGCCTTATAGACGACCGATGGCATTGACACAAAATCGCAAGATAAAAGCGGGGCCAGCATTCGATAGCCGCATCCAGACAAAAAAGGTCTTTTGGCGGGTATCATGGACAGCCACTCGTCCGTTACCCTCCCCGGCACCGCAAATAATCTTATATATACCGTCTCCGCAATGCCGATTACGGGCTTTAAAACCTCCAACCTGGCCGTGGTCTCTGCCTTTTTAAAAAACTCAGGCAACGTAATCGGCTCTGTCGTAGCCGACATCTGGCTTTGTTCTTCGTGATGCTTGTCCCAAAATCGCGACCAATCTTGCGGGTTCGTCAAATAGACAAGAAAAGCCAATGAAAACACGCCAATGAGAGCTGTTTTGGCGGCGCCTTTCCATTGCCTTTTCCCAAGCTGATAAATGAAAAGAGGCAAAAGCAAAATCACCACGTACGCCTTCGCGATCATATTCAGGGCAAAAAGCAAGGTGCATACAAAGACGGGGTAAAACCATTTCGATCGCGTGTGATAAAGAAACAAGAGATAAAACGGAGCGATGCCTTTCAGGTAGTAAGCGACACCAAATGACAGCCACCGGGGCGCGTCGTAATAAAGCGAAGCCCGGAATCTTGCTATTCCATAATAGTCCGTACTCATGATCACGTGCCAAAGAGGAACGGTCTTTAAGACGATGAAAAAAAGAATGGGAAAAGCAAAAAGAACGAAAAGCATAACGAAATTTACAATTTTACCCGCCGGGCTGAAAACAGAGGGATTCAATGGAATTTTCCCAACAAGATTTTCAATCGGCTTATGAAAGCCAAACGCCACGACGCTATAGCAAAGAATATAAAGCAGAAAGATCGGCAGCCATTTCGCGCCGGAGTAGGCAAGCGAACTTGCCAGCAATAAGAGCACTGTCAGCAAATGGAATGTCGTCAGGCCGTAATTAATGCCGGTTTTTAATTGCAGGGCCTGTTCTAAGGTCTGCGTGTTTCGGGGAAAGTCGTGCATTAATTTTTCCGAATCCATGGGAAAATCATTAACATAGCGATGAGAGCCATTATTCATTTAGCTGCTCTTGCGTATTCATCAAGAGCCTCTCCTCAACAGTTTGAAAGGATTTAGCGATTCGCTACCGGTATCCTCCGACTATAAGAGACTCATGGCAAAGAAAAAATTGACCGCAAGGCGTATGCGGAATTTCATTCTTTGTCTGGGCCGGCAAGAATCCCGGCGATTTTTTGTGCCGCGTCGCCTTGCCCGTAATCGGCTATCTCCTGCCGGGGTTTGACATAATCCTCGACTGTCCAAAGACGGTTCCATCCGGCTTCTATCGTTTCCACCCATTCCGTTTCAGACCGGAGCGTGACGCACGGCTTGCGATGAAAGTAAGCTTCTTTCTGCACGCCGCCCGAGTCCGTAAGTACCATTTTGCATCCGTCAAGAAGACGCGCCATATCCATGTAACCAACCGGTTCGCATACGATAAGGCCCTTCAAGTCGATATTAAAATCCGCCGCAGCCTTGCGGGTGCGGGGATGAAGGGGCAAAACCACCGGACAGGCGCTCGCCGCGCGTTGCAAATAGTCAATGACAGCTTTTAGAGATTCCCTGTTGTCGGTGTTTTCGGCGCGATGAACCGTGGCAAGGGCGTATTCACCCTCCTTCAATCCGAGTTTCTGAATTATTTGTGAATGACTGCGGCTGTAGTCTTTTGCATGAAGTGCGGCGTCGAACATGACGTCGCCTACCATATGAACGCCCTTGAGGATGCCCTCGGCTGCGAGGTTTGCTATGGACGTTTTCGTAGGGCAAAACAGCAGCGTGCTCACGTGGTCGGTCACAATGCGGTTGATCTCTTCGGGCATTGCTCTGTTGAACGAGCGCAGTCCGGCTTCGACATGCGCGACCTTGAAATGAAGTTTGACGGCGGCCAGGGCGCCTGCGAGCGTTGAATTGGTATCGCCATAGACGAGGACCCAATCCGGTTTTTCCTTTTCGAGGATGCCTTCGATGGCTTCCAGCATGCGTCCCGTCATCTGGCCGTGACCGCCGCCGCTGATGGCCAGTTGATAGGCGGGCTCCGGGATTTTCAACTCCTGAAAGAAGGATTCCGACATGTTGAAGTCATGATGCTGGCCTGTATGCACCAGCACTTCGGTAAGTTCGTCCTTGCGTTCGGCCAGCGCGCGGCTTACGGCGGCCGCCTTGACGAATTGGGGCCGGTTTCCGACGATCGTGAGGATTTTGAGGGGCATGGGCTTTATCGAATAAAGGAGAGCAATTTTTTGGCCGTCGAACGGGCATACCGTAGCGAACGATCGAACCACTGGCTGTTCGGATAATCAGTATACTCTTTGTTCGGAAGTTTTAAAATCCGCTCAAACTCCGCGGCGCTTATTTCAAGTTTCTTGGCGATATATTCCATGTCGTCTTTAAGGGCGGCGGCGTCATAGGAAGGCGCCTCGAGTTCCCGCAACGATTCCTCGCGGGTTCTCTGTCCGGAAACGATCTGGCTGGCGAGATGCGCGCGGCGCTTGTCGTAGCCGAATTTGACCGGCAAATAGTAGGATTGGAAAAAACGCGTCCATCTGGACTCGAAATGCTTTCCCCCGTAGTAGACCCAATTGAACTTTTCGCTGAGAAACCTGATGGCTTCGTCCTTGTTATAGGAGAGAAAATTCAACGGTTTGACGACTTTCATGCGCCGGATGTAGGGATAATAGATATAAACCTTGAACAAGCCCGATAATGGGAATGTTTTTAACGGACGCTTCCCATAGAGACGGTGAATGGCGCGGATTTGACGGGCGTCGTAGGCGTTATAGCCCCACGCCGACGGTAAAATGGATTCCGTGGCAAAATTAGAGCCCGTTAAAACGTATTTAATGTTGTTTGTGATCGCAAACTCGTAAAGCTTTGCAAAAAAAGCGTGATCCTGCGGAACGTCCTGATTGGCAAGGGCGGCCTTCAAATAGGCCAGCTGCAAATCGCGCATTTCTTCCCAGTCGATGACATGCGTGAACAGCTCGATGCCCAGCCCCTTGGTCAGGTTCTCAATGTTGCGCACGGCCAGTTCCGAATTCCATCCGGCATCGACGTGGACAGCCAGCGGCCGCAAGCCCATAATCTCTTTCGCAACATAAAGGAGGTAGGAACTGTCGACGCCACCGCTTATCCCGATTATGCAATCGTATTCCCTGCCTTTTCCGTAGGCGCGAATTTTGTCCGCAATACCTGCTAGACGCCGCTTTCCCTCCTCGTTAGGGAACCATTTCGACTTGATGTTGTTTTCGAAGTTGTTGCAATGGCTGCAAACGCCGTTCGCGTCGAACGCGATCCACGGATCGGAAGTGTCCATGACGCAACGCGTGCAAATTTGATAGGGCTTAGACATGATGGCTCCCGGCGCTTATGCTCTCGATTTCCGAAGACTTGGGGTATGATATCAACACAGCCCTGTGCTTGCCTTGATACACGAAAAAGCTTCCGCCCGCCGCAGCCGAAGCGCCGCCTTCT
>JAQUPC010000012.1 GCA_028716765.1 Alphaproteobacteria bacterium
GTCCTTCAAGCCCCGCCTCGTAAAGCTGGCTGGGATGACGCGGCAACTCGCCGCCGTGCGGGAATATCACCGCCCAGGGCGCATCGGACACGCGGCCGTAAAGTTCGCCGTTGACGAAGTTGGCGAGACGCCCCAGTCCCAAACCGATCGGCGTAACGCACGCCAAAAGATCCGCGAAGGCGAAGAAAGGAATCTTCCGGTTGCGCGTGAATAGCCATGCCGAGACGATCACGCCGAGCATGCCGCCATGGAACGACATGCCGCCGTGCCAGACATAAAAAATCTCCAAAGGATTCGCGAGGTAATACGCAAGCTGATAAAAAAGGATGTAGCCGAGACGGCCGCCAAGCACGGTGCCGACGACGGCCCAGACCAGAAAATCGTCGTAATCCTTAGGCTGCGGCCCGGCAGGATTTTGCCGCGCCAGCTGCATGCAGATGCGCCAGCCCAAAAGAAATCCCGCAAGGTAAGCCAGCGCGTACCAGCGGATGGCAAACGGGCCAACCGTGAAAAGAACGGGATCGATCGGCGGAAAAGCGAGAGCGAGCATGTAAACTCGGGATACGGGACATGGGGTACGGGAACTGTAAACAGAAGAAAGCATACCTCTTGCGAAAGAATGAGGAAAGTCGAATAACATAAACACGTATCCCGTGTCCCGTACCCCGCATTTCCCATGCCCAAAAACAACGCCCCTCTCCTTGAAGAACTCCTTACCCTCGGCGAACATGCGCTTTCGCGCCTGATGAACTCGCGGCACGCGTGGCACGAACATGCGCGCGCGGCCCTGAACGACGTGGCGCAAAAATGCGATCTCGTGACGCGCGATGAGTTCGACGCCGCGATGGCCATGCTTTCCAAAGCGCGAACGATTCAGGAAGAGCTGAAAGAACGCCTCGCAATTCTTGAATCGAAAATGAATCAATCCGGTATTACAATGAATCGCGCCAAACCCCGGAAAGCCGTTTTCAAAAAGATGAAGACCGGAAAATCAAATTTACGATCTGTTAAGCAAGGTAACCGGCGCAAACGGCGCTAACAGCGGATTCAAACCGCTGAAATGATTCAATTATCGAGTCATTTGAATCGGTTAGTACGTGAGCGGAAAGATTCGAATCCGGACAACGCACTGTGACTCAAAACACACGGCGCGGGCTCGTGTGTCGCGGAACGATCCGAGACTCTTGCGGCGCGACTCCCGTATTTGATACCTCTATATGCGTTGTTCCGGGGGGAGGCCAACTTATGTCGTTTTTGACCGTTCAAGAATCTAGCCCGATTCATAATCCGCTCGATATTCTTGAAGAGATTGTGACCGCGAACGAATGGCTGTTCGACCGCGCCAACGACGACGAGTTGATCGTCGAACTCGCGGGACGCTGGTGCCATTACCGGCTGTTTTTCGTATGGCAGCGCGAGATCGGCGCGTTACAGTTCTCCTGCCAGTTCGACATGCGCGTGCCGGACAACAAGCGCGGCGACGTCCACGATCTTCTGGCGATGCTCAACAATCGCATGTGGCTCGGCCACTTCGATCTCGAGCCGCAGCAATGCACGCCGTTGTTCCGCTACACCGTGCTGGCGCGCAGCGACCGCACGCCGGGCGTCGAAGCGCTGGAAGACCTTGTTGAAATCGCGCTGACCGAATGCGAACGCTTCTATCCGGCGTTCCAGTTCGTCATCTGGGGCGGCAAGCGCCCCGGCGAAGCGATGGCCGCCGCCATGATCGACACGGCGGGACAGGCGTGATCTGATCAATACCTTCTGTCGTGAACCCTCGGCTTTATTGGCTGCACTTTCGCTTTCGTCGGAGCCCGAAGAGGCTCGTCATATAAAAAAGCATCCGCGTCAAGCTTTTCGCCCCCGGCAAGCCGTCTAATGGCATGAACCAAATCTTCGGGTTCAATAGGCTTTTGAATAGCCAAAACATTGTCGAATTGTGTTTGTCTTTTTATCTCATTGGCGAAATGAAGAACCTCCGCCTTTTCCCCCAAAGATAACAGGACAATGCCGGGCCTTGAAGAACCGAATCCAAAAACAACTTGATGTAGGGCCTTTAGGTATTCGATATTTGTCTGATACACGTCATATCTGGGCACAGAAAGATGCTCCATGCCAAGAGCAAAAACGAAAACATTAAAAGATGTTTTTGCGGCATACGCCGCGTCCAGAGTTTGGCTGAATTCGCCGGGCACACAAACAACAACGTCGAAGTTCAGGCTATAAATGTGGTCAGGGTCAAGCAAGCTTGACCGCTCCTCCGCATCGGTGGTCACGAATAAAATTTTTGGCTTGTCCATATCATTCTCCTTTCAATGAATCTTTTCGCATAATTGGTTTTGTTTCATCAATAACCAGGAAACAAGACAAGTTCCGCAGTTCAATTCTATTGATACAGGCCCTTTTCCGGCGTGTCCATTTGCTTTAGGCCTGTTTAACACTTTTATGCTGCAATATGGTTATGTTTATGGTTAAAACAGCAAGATAAGGGTCCAGCCCCGATTAAAGGTGAATCGGAACAAGGAAATAGAACCAAAACAACAGATGTCATCCCGGACAAGTTTCTCTTCGGCGCGAAGCGGCGAAAGAAACTTGATCCGACTCGCTGATCCGCTACATTAGCGCTGATATCTTGAGGATCGGCAAATGGCGGAAAATGAAGAATCCTACTTGAGCCAGTGCCGGCAAGAGAACCTTTGCCCCGCATGCCGCAAACCGCTCACAAACAAGGTAGGAAGCGGCCGATTCAAGGATGGTGTGTTCTGCTCGCAGGCCTGTTATGCAAAATGGCATGAGGCTGCAATGCGCAATAGGCACGAAGAGCGGATGAAAAAGGGACGCAAGGATGGCTGAGGCCGTAAGAACTTTTGACATATTGAGCAAGGATGCAGGAACGGTCTCGCCCGAAGCCGTTCCTCCGGGAACAGGAATTTACCCATGTCAGACCATCCGTGAGATGGTGAAGTCCGGCGAAATCAGGGCGACGACCGGCATTATGAATGACCAAATTCAGCCCGCAAGCATTGATCTTCGCCTTGGCAATTACGCCTATCCTGTTACGACCAGCTTTCTACCCGGACGAGGGGTAAAAGTCCTCGATAAAATGAAACAATTAGATGACCATTTTGAGGATTATAAAATTTCACTCAACAATAATAATGGCAATGGCGCGCTTCTTGAAAAAGGCAGGGTCTATGTTATCCCCTTAATGGAGTCCATTAAACTTAGAAGCGAAGTCACCGCTTTTGCCAATCCCAAGAGTTCAACCGGCAGACTGGACATCCTCACGCGCCTGATCGCCGATGAAGCCACCAAGTTTGACGAAGTAAAGGATTGTTACGACGGTCCGCTTTACGTGGAGGTAGCCCCACGCAGCTTTAGCATCGTAGTCAAAGCAGGCACCCGCCTCAACCAGCTTCGCTTTAGCCGCTCACGTGGAGAAGCCGCAAAACAAATATCGTCGAAAGAATGGGAACAGCTCCTGCGTGACGAACAAATCGTTAGGATGCGCAACAGCCCGCCGGAGCAATTACCCGATTTAGAACTGGACCTGATCATCGGTGCAAAACAAAGCAGCAATTCATGCGACGACGAGAAAAGAACCAGGTTTACCGAAAACCGGGCCATTCTTCCCTTCCACGTCGATCTAAAGGGATCGGGCAAAGAAAACGATCTGATCGGCTGGCGTTCCAAAGAAAACGCAGGCCGCATCGATTTGGAACGTCGCGATTATGATCCTTATGATTTCTGGGAACCAATAACGTTTCGAAAAGAGCCCGTACTGACATTGGACCCGAACCGTTTCTATATCCTCATCACCAAGGAAGCCATCGCCGTTCCGCCGGATTACGCCGCCGAAATGCTCCCCTATGATACACGGGCGGGCGAGTTTCGCGTACACTATGCAGGATTTTTCGATCCCGGCTTTGGATGGGATCCCGTCACGAACATGGTCGGCAGCAGCCGCGGCGTGTTGGAAGTCCGTTCACACGAAGTTCCATTTCTCCTGGAAGACGGCCAACTGGTCGGTTACTTGCGCTATGACCGCATGGCAGCCCGCCCGGATCAACTCTACGGCCACGACTCGTCCTCGAATTATCAGGGACAAGGATTGAAACTGGCAAAACAGTTTTCTTCTATTCTTTCTGCACAATCTGTTTCCAAAGACTGATTGTTCACTCTCAAACGGAGCCCCGGCATGAACAAAAATCTATCGGCGCTGGCCCTCGTCATTTCCCTCGCGGCCCTTGGCCTTGTCCTGTGGCACATGCCAACCGGTCCGGGCGCCGCCCAAAAAGAATCCGCCTACGCCCGCGTCATGCGCACGCGCACCCTGCGCTGCGGTTACGCCCTTTGGCCGAGCGAAACCGAAATGGACCCCAACACAAAACAGTTGAAAGGCCTTGTTCCCGATTTTGCCAAAGCGCTCGGCGAAAAGCTCGGCCTGAAGATTGAGTGGACCGAGGAACTGTTATGGGGCCAGCAGACCGAAGCCCTGAAGACCGGAAAAATCGACGCTATCTGCGCCTCCGACGGCCCGTGGGTCACTTCCGGCGCAGCGTTCGTCGATTACGCGGAGCCTATGTTGTATATTCCTATTTACGTCTATGGCCGCGAAGGCGAAACGCGCTTCAAGACCCTGAGCGATCTCAACAAAGGCAACATAACCATTTCGACGATGGACGGCGACATCAGCTTGAGCCTCGCCCTTGAAAAATTTCCGCAGGCCAAACGCCTTGAATTGACCCAATCCGCCGATCCTGCCCTCACGGTCATGAATGTCATGACCGGCAAAGCCGATCTTGCCTTGATGAGCCCGCAAACGGATGAAACGGTCAACAAGAACAGCGCCACCAAGCTTGTGAAGATTTTCGACGAGCCTCTGGCCATCGTCAATTCGTCGTTCAGCGTCGCCAAGGGTGAAACGGAACTCTTGCAATTGCTCAATCAGGGCTTCCGCATCCTGCACCAATTCGGCGTTAGCGACACGATCGTCGATCGCTTCGATCCCGAACACAAACTTGTGCTTCGCGCAGCGAGGGGTTGGCGTTAGGCCTATCATGCACTTCCTTCTTGTCGGCTGCGGAAAAATGGGGTGTGCGCTGATGCGTGGCTGGGGACGCCACGCAAGCGCAACCGGCATCGCCGTCGTCGACCCTGTCGAGCCGCCCTGCGACATCCGCGATATCGCGGGCGTAACATGGCTGCCTTCGCATAGCGATTTGCTGCCCGGCTACCGCCCCGACGCCGTAATTCTCGCCGTTAAGCCGCAAGAGATGGCAGCCATACTGCCGCATTACGCGCCCTTCGCGGACAGCGTGTTTCTTTCCATAGCGGCGGGACAAACGCTGCACCGTTTAGGCGAACTCCTCGGCGGCAACCAACAGGCGATTGTCCGCGCCATGCCCAACTTGCCCGCCAGCATCGGCAAGGGCATGAGCGTCGCCGTGGCCAACGCGTACGTTTCTGAATCGCAACGCAAGCTATGCGATTCCCTTCTTCGCGCGCTCGGCGAAGTCGTCTGGATCGAGAATGAGGGCTTGCTCGATGCCGTTACGGCTCTTTCCGGATGCGGTCCGGCGTATATCTTCGCCCTTGTCGAAGCGATGGAAGCGGCGGGAGAAAAACTGGGCCTTCCGGCCGATCTTGCGCGCGTTCTGGCCCGGCAAACGGCCGTGGGAAGCGGCGCGCTTCTCGATCAAAGCATCTCGAGCCCGGCGGCCTTGCTGCACGCCGTCATGAGCCCCGGCGGCTCCACGGAAGCGGCCATGCAACACCTGCTGGCCGAAGATGGCCTTCAGGACCTCATGCTGCGGGCCATGCGAGCGGCGGCCGAACGCGCGAAAGAGCGGGTATCATGAACGCGGACTCCGGAGGCAGCCATGCAAGCGGATGACAAGCGCTTTGAGAGCAGGGTCGCGTTGGCCGCCCTGAAACTGGCGGCGAAAAAACCGTGGGCGGAGATAACGCCGGAACAAATCGCCAAAGCCGCAAAGGCGCCTGTGCCGATTCTGAAAAAGCGCTTCCCCGAAACGGCATCCGTCCTGCCCGTTATTGTTAGTCTTATCGACGCCGAAACGAAAAAAAATACGGGGGCCGTGGATCGCAAGGCTACGGCGCATGACAGGTTGTTCGAAGTCATGATGGCGCGCTTCGATGCCCTGCAGACTCACCGTTCCGGCATCACATCGATTGCCGGGGCCTGCCGCCAAAAACCGGATCTCGCACTTAAGCTATTGCAGGCTCAGTCCAGTTCGGTTCAGAGCATGATTTCTCTCGCTCATTTAAAGAAAGACGGTGCCATCGGACTTATTCAAAGCGCCGGCGTCATGGCAATCTACCACTTGGCGCTTCGCCGCTGGATGTCCGATGACACGCACGACTTGGCAAAGACTATGTCGTTTCTTGACCGGATGCTTCGTAACGGCGAAAAGGTCATGAAACGGCTGAATGAAATGCACTAATTTGGTGCTATTGCATACCCTTAGCCTCATAGTGGAAAATTTTATAAAATAATTCGTGACATTGCATGACAGAATCGGCATATTACAAAAGTTAACCATAAACGAACGCCGCCCTCGCACCACGGGCGCGTCTAGGCAGAGCCTGATTAACCTTTAAAGAGGAACCACGATGTCAAAGCCAGCCGCCAACCCGTTTTTCGAAGCCGATTTTTCGAAATACATGGACATGTCGAAGATGATGGATATGTCGAAAATGATGGAGATGTCCAAAATGATGGATATGTCGAAAGTTATGGAAAACCTTAAGGTGCCAAACCTTAACGTTGAAGCCATGATGGCGTCCCATCGAAAAACCTTCGAGGCGATGACATCCACCAATCAGATGGCTATGGAGAACATCCAGGCCTTCGTGCAACGGCAGGTTGAACTGACCCGTCAGGGCTTCGAGATGGCGATGGGCATGATGCAGGCCGTCATGTCGGCTCAGTCCCCCGAAGAAAAGCTTATGAAGCAGGCCGAGGCGACCAAGTCGGCTATGGAGCGCTCCGTGTCGAGCCTTAAGGAACTGACCGACATGCTGACCCGCAGCCAGTATCAGGCAATGGACGCCGTCAGCAATCGCGTCTGCGAAAGCATCGACGAGATAAAAGGCATCATGAAGAACGGCCAGGCCTCCGTCTAAAAGCGGTTATTCAGGAATAAAAAAGGGCGCGGGATTTCCCCGCGCTTTTTTTGTTGCCTGCAATATGGTTAATTTATCGACAGCAACTCATATGAAACTAATAACCTTCGTTGACAATTCTCAGGACCGCGAAGTATTGAGACTTCGCGCGCCGTTGTAGAGCGTATTTGGATTTGGCTTTCATTTGACATTCATACCGGGGAGAAATTGCTATGGGCGGCCACGACAATAAAGAAGTCATGAGCTTTTGGGGTAAAACCAAAGACATCGCCAAGAATGCCGCGAAACACCCGATCGTCGTACTGTGCAGTCTGGCGGCGCTTGGTCTCGCCTATCGCTCCTATAAGATCGTCCCCGCGCAAAGTTACGGCGTTCGCGTGACTTTTGGTCAAATGGTAAGCGACAATGTACCTCCGGGCTTTTATTTTAAATATCCATTATATGATACTATTGATATATTTAGCAACAACACCGTCATTGTGGAAAGCGAAGTTGGGGCAGTCAAATCAAGTGGCTCAAGCAGCGAAAACGCGACTGAGCTTAATTCATCAGATCGAAATCCCGTCAGCGCTAAAATACGCACACATTACAAAGTAAACCCTGCGGTCGGATCGATTGCGCTTAAATTGCCTGAAATGCGAGGCGACAATGGTGAAACGGCTTTTAAGGAACTTGAAAACCAATCGTTCAATGCCGTCGTTGGTTCGAGACCTGCGGCCGAAACGCTGGATGATCCTACGGGTTTTCTTGAAGCGTTTCTCGTTAATCTGAGATGGCGTCTGGCCCAGAACAACATGCCCATTGAAATCGACACTATCGAACTTTTATCGTTCCATGCCAATCTGCGTAAGCCGATTCAGTATAGGATTAAGTCTGACGGAAAAGTCGATCAAATGGCGGGACCGGCAGCCGTAAGCGTCACCCATGGAGGAAAACAGTCTCCGGTTGTTCCGGTCGTTACTGTTCCGGCGCGGCCCGGCGAAGGGAAAGCAACAAGATCCGTTGCGCCCAAGCCGTCCACTACAACGGTAGCGCCCTAATAGTAGAGATACGACAATTCGGCATATATTATCAGGCAAAGCGCGAACCGCATTAATATAAGGAAGTTTCCATGAAAGTGCGTATGCCAAGCGTTTCAAAACGGGCAAAGGTTTTGGCTTTTGCCGCCGCAGCTTTACTCCTTACGTCATGGGCTGCCGTGAAAATTATCAATACTAACGAGTTCGGGCTGCAGCAAACGGCAAGTGTTGTGACCTCGGGCATAAAAAAACCGGGAATTTATCTTCAGATTCCGTTTTTACAAATCACGCATTCATATCGTGAGAATACTCAAACGATTAAATTGGGTGCGGGAAGTAATCGTTTCTTTCCCTGGAAGGTTGATACGGCCGACCAAAATCTGCTGGTGGCTGACGTGACCGTTCAATATAAAGTTATGCCGGATGCTAATAAATTGACCTTTTGGCGTTGGTCGATGCGCGACTGGTTTATGGGTGCAAATGGTTATTGGCTGTTGACCAGCATGACAAACACCTCAGCTAACGCAGCGCTCGGTAGAAAAACTTTGGCGGATACTTTGTCGAAGCCGACTGAATTCGCGGAAAATCTCTTTAATGATCTTTCGACACGTTTAGACGTGAACAATATACCCATTCAAATTGAAAGCGTCGAAGTCAATGGGTTAAGAACAACCTTCTGGCCTACGCGCACAATACAGTACAGGAAAGTGGTAAACCCCAAAACTTCAACAGCAGCCGCTCCTCAATAGTCATAAAGCAGCCGCTAAACCGGCACCCAGACCCGCGCTCTTATCCCGCCCATAGGGCTGTTTTCCAGAACCACGTCGCCGCCGTGAAAACGGGCGATGTCGCGCGCGATCGTCAGGCCGAGCCCGACCCCGCCCGTTCCCGGATTCCGCGACTCGTCAAGCCGCAGGAAGGGCCGGAAAACGTCTTCGCGCTTGCCCATCGGGATGCCGGGGCCGTCGTCGTCGATCATGACGTCGACGGCGTTGGTGCGAACCGAAAGGCTCACGCGCGCGTTTTTGGCATAACGCAGGGCGTTCGACAGCAGGTTTTCAAGACAGCGCTTCATGGCGTCGCGGCGCAGCATGACCTGAACGCTTTCCGGTGCCTGCCATTCGACGTTCGGATGATGCCGCCGCGCGGCGGATACGATTTCGTCCAAAAGTTCCGTAATATCGACGGGAAGAGCCGGTTCCGTCTCCTCCCCCCTGGCAAAGGCCAAATAAGCCTCGACCATGCCTTCCATGTCGGCAATATCGGACGAAAAGCCCTGTTTTTCCGGCGTTTCAGGCATAAGCGCCAGCTGAAGCTTCATGCGCGTGAGCGGCGTGCGCAGGTCGTGCGAAACACCCGCCAGCATAGCCGTCCTCTGCGTGATCTGGCGGCGCAGGCGGTCGTGCATGATCTGCAAGGCCGCGGCGGCCTGCCTCACCTCGGCCGCGCCCTCCGGCTTGAACCACGGCACCTCGCGCCCCTTGCCTATGGCCTCGGCGGCGGTCGCCAACCGGCGGATGGGCCGTATCTGGTTTCGCATGAACAAAAGCGCGATGACCGAAAGCAGGATCGAGCTGCCGATCATCCAGCCGATGAAAACTTCCGTCGTCGGCGTGTATATACGCCGTTGAGGGCACAAAACCGTATAAACGCCGTCCGGCGCTTCCACTTGTATGGCGACCATCTCCGGCGCATGGCGCATGTCGATGGCTATCGGATAGCTTAGCCGCTCATTCAGAGCGTCCTCCAGCATGTCGCGGAGCGGGCTCGGAAACCGTTTTTTGATCTTCGCCAGGCGGCCGCCCGGCGCGTAAGACACGAAAAGATCAAGCTTCTTGTCGGCAAGGCGAACAACCTCGGCGCGCGCATCGGGGGATGCGCTGGTCCTCATCATATCGACAACCATCGCGATTTCACCGGCGACGGCATGCGTCAAGCGGTGCGTAACCGTGTACCAATGGCGGTCGAAGAACACGAACGTCGCCACGCACAGCGCCAAAATCGTCGGCGTAACGATAATCAGCAGCGTCCGGCCGAACAGGCTGCGCGGCATCCAGCGCTTGACCCATTTGCCCCCGGGCATTCTCAGGCGGAACGGGTGCGGTGACGAGTTATTGGTCATGATTCCATATCCGGCATGAGCATATATCCCTCGCCACGCACCGTGACAAGGTAACGCGGATTTTTCGCGTCCTCCTCTATCTTGCGGCGAAGACGCGTCACCTGAACGTCGATAGTCCTGTCGTTGACGGCTTCTTTGCCTTTCCGGGCCTGCTCGGCCAGCATTTCGCGGCTGACCGCGACGCCGGGCTCGGCCGAGAGAACGCGCATAAGGCCGGCTTCCATGTTCGTAAGCGTGACGATTTCGCTCCCGCTCCGCAATTCGTCGCGCTGTTGATCGTAGACCCAGCGCCCGAGCTTCAACGCAGGCATTACCGCGGGCGGCTTGGGCGCACGGCGCAAGATCGCGCCGATGCGCAACAGCAGTTCGCGCGGCTCGAAAGGCTTGGCGAGATAATCGTCGGCGCCGCTTTCGAAGCCTTCGATCCGGTCGCTCGGCTCGCCCCTCGCCGTCAGGAGCAGAACCGGCATTTGCCGCCCCGGCGCGCGGTTCATCTGGCGCATGGAGCGGGTCATTTCGAGACCCGTTTCTCCCGGCATCATGATATCGAGCACCATAAGATCGTAACTGAAGCTCTTGAGAACGGCGCGCGCTTCTTCCGCGCTTCGGGCCGTGCTGACGATAAGCCCCTGTTCCGCCAAATAACGGCGCAAAAGCTCGCGCAGCCGGTCGTCGTCGTCGACGACCAGAATATGCGGCTTAAGGACGGGCGATTGGGGCTGCGGCATCGGCGATGGGCTCAAAATTCCTTGCAAGGACAGGTTATCAGCCAAACGCTTGACAGCAAAGGGCGAAAACATGTTAATAACGGCCGCGTAGGCAGGGTGCGTAGCTCAGCGGGAGAGCATTACCTTCACACGGTAGGGGTCACAGGTTCAATCCCTGTCGCACCCACCATTAGATTTGCTTATGAGCGCAGCGAATTAGCAAATCTTATGTCCGCCGAAGCTCCAAAGGAGCGTAGGGGGACTGGTTCCCTTGCCGATATCGAACGAAGCGAAGACAGTCTAATACTATCATGCTCCGAGCCGAGGCCTTGCTTGAACGAGCCACTCCCACCCGATCAGCCTGAACCGGTGCCCTCGCCTTCCCAGGACGAGCCCGCGCCCGCGCCGCAAGATTCCGCAGAACAACAACCCAAGAGCGAACCGGCGGCCAAAAAGAAAACAGGCCGCTTGATCCTGTTGCTTGCCGCATTCGTGGCGTTGCTGCTCCCGGTTTTTGCCGCGCTTGCGGTGTTCATGCCCTTGCCGATCGCGGAAAACAAAACGATCATCGTTCCGCACGGCACTCCCGTGCAAGCCATCGCCGCCACGATTCAGGAAAGCGGCGTTCCGCTTAATCCGTACATTTTCCGTCTGGCGGCGCTCCTTCTGGCCAACAATAACCTGAAGGCCGGCGAATATCAGCTGACGCCCGAGCAAACGATGGACGGCGTCATCGCGATGATGCGCGAAGGCAACTCGATCGTACGCATGTTGACGATCCCGGAAGGCCTGACGTCGCGCGAAATCGTCACGCTCCTGCGAAACGACCCGATGTTGTCGGGCGAGATTGCCGATATTCCCCCTGAGGGAACCTTGTTGCCGGAAACCTACCGCTACAGTTACGGCGACGCCCGGACCGGCCTGATCGAGCGCATGCAAAAGAGCCTGCAGGAACAGTTGGACGATATGTGGGAAAAACGGGAAACCGGCCTGCCGCTTAAATCGCCTCAAGAAGCGTTGGTGATGGCCTCGATCATCGAAAAGGAGACCGGCAAAAAAGCCGGGGAACGCGCCCGCGTCGCAGGCGTTTTTTACAACCGGCTCAAGCAGGATATGCGCCTTCAATCCGATCCCACCGTCATCTATGCGATCACGAAGGGTGAAAAGCCGCTCGACCGCTCCTTGCGGCGCGACGATCTGGCCTTCGCCTCGCCCTACAACACCTATATTTATACCGGCTTGCCGCCGGGACCGATAAGCAATCCCGGCCGCGCCTCGCTTGAAGCGGCGCTGCACCCTGAAAAGAACGATTTTCTTTATTTCGTGGCTGACGGCACCGGAGGCCATGCCTTCGCGAAAGACCTTACGGCGCACAACAAGAACGTTAACCACTGGTTATCACCGCCTTCGGCGGTCCCTGTGCCGAAGAAGAAGCCCAAGCCATAACCCTGCGTTTCCGGCAGCATGGATTGAGTTGAAAAGCCTTGGCATAAAGGTTCTTGCATATCATGCCCATAAGCTCTAAAGCGTAGGCCTTTCCAAGTTGGCGCGGGGTGGAGCAGCCCGGTAGCTCGTCAGGCTCATAACCTGAAGGTCGTAGGTTCAAATCCTACCCCCGCAACCAACTATTTTTCTTAACGAGCGCAGCGAGTTTAGACAAAGGTTGCCCCGGACTTGATCCGGGGCCCAGTGATGAATAACAAAGGGCCCTTTGGGCCCTTTTTCTTTGACCTGCGTTGTCTGGGCAGGAGTTGAACCTGCGAAGAAGCAGGTTCATGACGCGATCATTCAAAAACTGCGCGCGATAACATAGAAACGGGCTTTACTGCCTCTATATTTGCCGCAACCACATAATCGGTAATCGAGGTACCGGGGGCCCAGTCCTTGATGAAGGACTTGCTGTCATCTTTTGGCTCAACACGGATTTGTATAAATCCGGCGGATCGCAACATGCTTTCGATTTCGGTGATTGTTGAAGCTCCTGCCATGCAGCCTGTATAAAGCATCATATCCCGCTTGATAGCATCAGGGAGCTCGGCGAAAGCCACGACGTCCGAGATGGCCAGCCGCCCTCCCGTTTTCAGAACACGGAAAGCTTCGGCAAACACGCGTGGCTTGTCCGGTGACAGATTGATCACGCAGTTCGAGATAATCACATCCACAGCGCCGTCGGCCACGGGGAGATTCTCGATTTCGCCGAGACGAAACTGGACATTGCAAAGCCCGGCTTTTTCGGCGTTGACGCGCGCCTTTAAAATCATCTCCGGCGTCATATCCACGCCGATAACGCGCCCTTCTTCGCCGACTTGCCGCGCGGCAAGAAAACAATCGAATCCGCCGCCGCTGCCGAGATCGAGAACAGTCTCACCCGCTTTCATGTTCGCGATAGCCAGAGGATTGCCGCAGCCAAGCCCCATGTTAGCCCCCTCGGGGATGGACCCGGATTCCACAGGCGAATAGCCTATCGCCTTCGATGTTTCTTCAACACCGGCGACGGGGCTGCCGCAACAGGATGTGCCACACCCCCATGCACGGTTTTGCGCCACGTTCCCGTATTGCTGGCGAACGGCCTGCCGGATTTTACCGTTTTCAATTTCACCCATCTAAGCCGCATCCTTGAAAATAAAAAAAGCAGCACCGACCATGCACAGCCCCGCATATAAGAAATTCCAGCTGAGCGGCTTGTCCATGTAAAAGACGGCGAACCCCGCGAAGACCAGCATCGTGATGATCTCCTGAATGATCTTTAGCTGGCCAAGCGTGAAAATGCCATAACCCATGCGGTTCGCCGGAACCTGCAGCATATATTCAAATGAAGCGATGCCCCAGCTTACCAAAATCGCGATGATAAGCGGCTTGTGTTGTAAATTCTTCAAATGCCCGTACCAAGCGAAAGTCATAAAAACATTTGAGCCGATCAAAAGCAAAACCGTTTTCATGGCGGTGCACGCTCCTCGAACATAAATCACGGGCCCTTTCAGGTAACCGGCCCACCCGTCTTGCTTATAGAAGATTCCCGTTGCGTGGGAAAGTTCGGCGATTAGACCGCATTTTATTCTTTGCATGGTTACCGCATTACTTTCATGCCTTGAAAACAACCGCTTTTTCCATGCCTTTCGTAAACTTCAAAAAAATCGGCCTCCGTTAAAAGTTGCTTAAGCACACTTGTGTTATTCATGGATCATAGAAATGTAGCCGGCCAATTACGTTGAAAGTTTTACACGCGCAACGATAGCGATGAGATCAATGGGGAGAATAATCATATGAGCGCCGCGGCAACCCGTGAACTAACCGACGAACAAATGGTGCAACTCGTCCGCAACGCGTTGATTGTCGCGGGCTCGGAGATGGGCACGAAGGGCGATCATTGGCCCGTTATCAAATCCACCATCCGCAGCATCATGAAAGACTGGGAAGACTTGCAAATCGAGCGCGCCGTTTACGAAGAAATGAAAAAGCATCTTTACAAACAGCTCGAAGCTATGGAGCGCGTCCTGCCCGAATGCGCGCCGGACGTTCAAAAAAGGGTCGGGCCGAAGCTGAAAGAATTGCGCGACGTCTACGACGCCTTCTTCACGGATATAAACGAATGCATGATTTACATCGACCGAAGCAACCTGCCCATGCACGTCCTTCGCGCCGAGGTCATACTCGATACATTGGAGGGTGGAGATGCTTAACCCAAAGAATGATTATCCCTTTCATGAGATGCGGGAACTGCCCGCTATCCTTTGGGGGGAACTTGAGGCGTTCAGAGGCGCGCTTCCTGACCTTATTAAAAAGGCCGCGCCTATCTATGATCTCATTGGCAATGAGCCGATTTTTAAACCCTTCGTGCAACCATCCGCCGAAGTTTTGTCATCCGCCGTTCCACAAATTGCGACGCCGCAACCGAAGCCCGAGTTTACGCCGGCGAGAACATGGAAACACAAACCGAATAGACTCGCTCCAACCCAAGGTTAGTTGCTCGGTTATAAACTTAGCCCGGCTGGGGAAACCCGGCCGGGCTCTTTTTCTGTTGTCATTCCCGCCTCCACGGGAATAACGCCTGCTTTGACAAACCAGAAAACCACTATTTATTAACCTTTCCGCCTTTATGGTCGGGGTTGCCTTTGGCTCTGGAATCGCCAATTATGGGCCTGATTTTACTCTCAGGGGGTTTGATATGCGTCGTCTGTTTCTCGGCCTTTCCGTTGTGGCCCTGCTTGTCGCCTGCTCGTCGCAGATTGCCGAATTCTGGCGCCCCATCAGCGAACCGAACCTTTTGATGTCGCCCCAAAAGGCCCAATCGAAGCTCGATTTCGACCTGAGCCAGTGCAAATGCGGCATCTTCCCCGAGAACGTCCCGCCGTCGGATCAAATCGCCTTCCAGCCCGATAAGCAGCGTTTTGCCGAGACAAGCGTAACCGTCACCGAAAACAGAAGCGGCGATTGCATCATGCGCCCCAGCCTCGTCGTGGCCGAATGCATGCGCGCGCGCGGATGGGAAGTGACCAAGTGCTCGGGCCGCATGCCGCTGGCGGGCGGCGGCGCGCTTTGCGCGGGGGCTACGGTCGACCAATGATCCCGCGTTACTCCCGCGCCGTGATGGCGCGCATTTGGGACCCCGAGAACAAACTTCGCATCTGGTTCGAAATCGAGGCGCACGCGTGCGACGCACAGGCCGCGCTTGGCGTCATCCCCAAATCGGCGGCGAAAAACGTTTGGAAAAATGGCCAATGGGATCTGGCCCGCATTGAAAAAATCGAGGAAGAGACGCGCCACGACGTTCTCGCCTTCCTCACCAATCTCGCGGAAAACATCGGCCCCGACGCGCGCTTCGTGCATCAGGGCATGACCTCCAGCGACATCCTCGATACCGCCCTCGCCGTCCAGATGAAGCAGGCGGCGGATATCCTTCTCGGCGATCTGGACGAACTGCTGAAAGCCCTGAAAAAACGGATTGAGGAACACCTCGACACCCTGACCATCGGGCGCAGCCACGGCATCCACGCCGAGCCGACAAGCTTCGGCCTGAAACTCGCCACGCATTACGCCGCATTCCAGCGCGGCATAAAGCGCCTCAAGGCCGCGCGCGAGGAAATTGCCACCTGCGCCATCTCCGGCCCGGTAGGAAGCTTCGCGACCGTCGACCCGCGCGTCGAGGCTCATGTTGCGAAAAAAATGGGTCTGCACGTCGAACCGATTTCGACGCAGGTCATCCCGCGCGACCGCCACGCCATGTATTTCGCGACGCTCGGCGTCATCGCCAGTTCGATCGAAAACCTTGCGCTGGAAGTCCGCCATCTGCAGCGCAGCGAAGTCCGCGAAGCCGAGGAGCCGTTCGCCAAAGGCCAAAAGGGCTCGAGCGCCATGCCGCACAAGCGCAACCCCATACTGGCCGAAAACCTCACGGGGCTCGCGCGTATCGTGCGCGCCGCCGTCACGCCCGCGCTGGAGAACGTGGCGCTTTGGCACGAACGCGACATCTCGCACTCGGCCGTGGAACGCGTCATGGCTCCCGACGCCACGATCGCGCTCGATTTCGCGCTGGTGCGCCTCACGGGGCTTATTAAGGGCATGGTGGTTTACCCGGAACGGATCAAGGCCAATCTGGAATCGCTGGGCGGCCTGCATTTCTCGCAACGCGCTTTGTTGGCGCTGACGCAGGCCGGAATGAGCCGCGAAAAGGCTTACAAACTCGCGCAGGAGAACGCTATGGCGGTCTGGCACGACCTGCAAAAGGGCAAGCCCGCGCAGTTTCAGGACAGGCTTAAGGCCGACAAGGAAATCCGCAAACACCTGTCGCCCAGGCAGCTGGCCGCGTGCTTCGACCCGCAATTCTACATCCGTCACGCGCACACGATCTGGAAACGGGTTCTGGCGGAGAAGTAAAGGGTTACTATGTCATTCCCGCGAAAGCGGGAATCCAGCGGCGAGCGTCCGCGAGCCGTATAAGGAGTTCTAATTATACAGGAAACAAGTCAACCCATTCCGGATTCGATTTTTCTATCAATTCGATTATGTAGACACAGCCTTGTTTTGGCATTTCTCTTGCCTCATATGCTCGCTATCGCTCGCACTGGATTCCCGCTTTCGCGGGAATGACGAACTGTGATTGAAGGTTGGCAACACGCCAGGACTACCTTTAAGCCCCCGCCGCTCCGGCTTTTTCCTCTTCCCGCGCGGCCATATCGGCGGCGAGAACGAGATGGGCCAGTTCCTCGGCTTCCTGCCAGCGGCGGCGCAGGACTTCAAGATAGGCCTCGACATCTTCGACGCGCCGGTTGTGGGACGACGGGTCTTCCTTGCGGAGGCTGTATTCTTGATAAACCTTTTCGGCGCGAAGTTCGAAATAGGGAACCAGCTCCTCGATCTCAAGGTCCTTGAACTCCTCAAGAGTCAGGGCTTGCCGCACCATCTCGGCGGCATAAGAGCCATAACGGTCCTTGAGTTCGTCGAAAATCATGTTTCAGTGCTTCGTTTGATAACGGACGCTTTCCGCCATCAGGCGAAAAACGTTCTCCAGCCGCTCTTCCCGCGACAGGCTAACCACCCATTCCTCACGGACGCCCTCGAACCGCTCCAGCGCGCGAAGAATGGCAAGGGCGTTGTCGCTGCCGAAACGGTCTTCAAGCTCGTCGAAATCGAGGCCTTGGTCTTCCAAATGATCCAGCATGATCAGCCCCCGTAAATGGCCTTCGAATAATAACTGGTACACCACCATTCTGTCTTTTTTATGGAGACTAACGTTCCCGGCAACGGTTGTAAACGGGGCGCGGGCCTACCTTCAAAAGGCAGTCGATCCTGGCCTTACAGCGAGCCCGGCGCCAGCTTTATCTTCAGTCCGTCAATCTCCCTGGTAAAGAAGATCTGGCAGGCAAGGCGCGAGTCTCCGGTCACGCCGAAAGCGCCGTCCAGCATGCCGATCTCTTCCTCCGAAGGTTCCGGTATTTTGCTCTTCCATTCCGGATCGACGTAGATATGGCAGGTCGCGCAGGCGCACGAACCGCCGCATTGCCCCAAAATGGGAATGCCGCCCTCACGGATGATTTCCATCACGCTCCACTCCTCGGTAGCCAGAAGCTTGTGCGTCTTGCCTTCCATGTCGTCGCAGTAAATATACATTTCCGTGCTCATGATCCCTCGGCTGGCTGCTGGTTATTTGTCGGTCGTCACGCCAAGCGCGCTTTTCAGGTTGCTCGACGACGTCGTGTACTGGAAACGATAACGGCGGTCGGGATAAACGTACGTAAACGCCTTTTTCGCCATAAGCGCCGCTTCGTGAAACCCCGACAAAATAAGCTTCATCTTGCCGGGATAGGTGCATATGTCGCCGATCGCAAAAATCCCCGGCTCGCTGGCTTCGAACGTCGCGGTGTCCACGGCGATAAACTCGCCCTCGAACTTGACGCCGAAATCCGCAACCGGCCCCAGCTTCATCGTCAGGCCGTAAAAGGCCAGCAACGTATCGCATTCGTGCTGATACGGCTCCCGGCCATCCTGATGCAGCATGATGTGGCTGATCTGCCCGTCCTTGCCTTCGATCCCGCCGATGTTGGCGATCACGAGGTCGATCGCGCTTTCGGACACAAGCGCGCGCATTTTGCTGACGCTGTCCGGCGCGGCGCGAAACTCGTCGCGGCGATGGACGAGCGTAATGCGATTGGCAAGGGAATGAAGATTGATCACCCAGTCGAGCGCGGAGTCGCCGCCGCCCGCGATGACGAGGTTCTTTCCGGCAAACGCGTCTTTCTTGCGCACGGCGTAAAAGACCGATTGATCCTCAAAATCCTCGATCCCCTTGATCGGCGGCTTCTTGGGCACGAAGCTGCCGCCGCCCGCCGCGATCACGATAACCGTAGCTTCCAGTACGGTGCCGCGATCGGTCGTCACACGCCATTTGCCTTCAGGCGTTTTCTCAAGTTTTTCGGCCATCTGCCCGAAATGAAAGACGGGGTTGAACGGCTTGATCTGCTCCATTAGCCGCTCGGTCAGTTCCCCCCCGGTGCAAACGGGAACGGCCGGAATGTCGTAAATCGGCTTTTCGGGATAAAGCTCGGCGCATTGCCCGCCCGGACGGTCCAGAATATCGATCACATGGCACTTCACGTCGTTCAGGCCAAGCTCGAACACCGCGAACAGGCCCGATGGCCCCGCCCCGACAATGATTGCATCCGTTTGAATTGGTTTCGTTTCCGCTAGTTCGCTCATTTTATCCACAGGCTACGATATGGGGATGCCGAGGGTCATAAACCACTCCTGTCCCGGCTTCAAGGGGCAGAAAAAAGCCGCCTACGTACCCGTGAATTTCGGCGGACGGCCGCCCGATTTGGCTATCAGGAACTCGCGGAAATCGAAACTGCGCGATGTTTGCCCAAAATAGGCGTGTTCAAGGCCAAGATGCGCGTTCAGGTTGCTTTCGAATGACTGCAAAGCCAGCCTTTTTATGCCGCCGTAGGCCTTGGTCGGGCCTTCCGCCAACTGAACGGCCAGCTTCATGGCCTCTTCCTGCAATTTATCGTCTTCCACAATACGATTAACTAGGCCAAGCCTCTCGCCGGTCCCGGTGTCGAATTCCCGGCTGAGCATCAGCAATTCGACGGCGCGGTTAAGCCCGATTTTACGCGGCAGAAAGTAAGAACACGCGCCGTCGGGGGTCAGGCCGTATTCGGTAAACTTGCAGTTAAATCGCGCCCCGCGCGACGAAATGACCAGATCGGACGCCAGCATAAGGCTAAGCCCCGGGCCTTCAACCCGTCCTTCCACGGCCGCAAGCACGGGCTTTTCCATCGCCTGCAGCTCGCGAATGGCCGAATGGTAGGGGGCAACGATGTTGTTGGCATGCTCCAGCGCCACATTAATATCGCCGGCAAAAACGTTCATGTCTACGCCGCCCATAAAATTGCCGCCCGCGCCGCATAACATAACGGCCCGCACGCTGCGGTCCGTCGTTGCGTTTTTCAAAACGGTGAACATCTGGCTGGCCACGTCGAGCGTCATGGCGTTTGCGCGATCGGGGCGATTGAACGTCAAAACGAGAACGGCGCCGTTCCGCGATGACAAAACCTCGTTAGCCGCCATTTCAGCCTCCCGCTTGCTAATTGTTTATTGGAATCATTTAAGGATTCGCCCCGCGCGATTAGATCGCGGCCAGCCCGATTTGGCAATCCGCCACATGCAAATCGCTCTCTTTTCGCGCTTTTGCGAATCGGTCATGCTGGCATGGAGACGAAGGAGCCCGGCTTGGGAACAGCGACCCGCGAAGTGCTTATCGAAATGGCCCGCATGGGAAGCATCATGCGCGTTACGGCCGTCGACGCCGCGACGGGCATCGAGGTCGTCATTCAGGGCCCGGCCAACGCCAGCCAGAAAGAACTGCAAAGGATCGCCATCGCCAAGCTTAACTATGTCATGAAGCGCAAAAAACCCTAAACGCTCGTTCGTCTGCCGCGCTTATTACCAGCCCAGCCCTTTCAACCAGCCGCGCAGGCCTTTCTTTTCGCCTTCGGGCTGCTTTGCAGGCTCTGGCGCTGAGGGCAGTGAGGGCGGTGAAGTTGGCGCAGGCGTAGCTTTGACTTCCGGAGCAACCGGCGCGGCGGCTGGCGTCTCCTGCTTTGCCGGCACCGTTTCCGGTTGTTTCGTTCCCTGCTTTTCCTGCTTTTCCTGCTTGCCAGGAATTTCGGGCACAGCGGGCATAGGCTGTTCCGCCGCAGGTTTTTCCTTAAAGGACGGCGGCACCATAACCGCGCTTACGATATGAACTATGCCGTTGCCCGCCTTAAGGTCAGGCGTGACGAACTCGGCGTCATTGACCTTGATGGTCTTTCCGGTGCCGTCGAACAAAATGCTTTCGCCGCTCGCCGTGGCCGGTCCGGCCTTGCGACCGGCAATGTTGTTCATGGAAACCAGGCTGCCGGAAATAACGTGATACTTCACGAAGCTTTGAAGATGATCCTTGTCCGCATTGGCCTTTTTCATAATATCCGAAGGCGCTTTGCCGAAAGCTTCGTTCGAGGGCGCAAAAACGGTCAGAATCTCGTCCTTGGATTCGAACATTTTTTCCAGCCCCGCCTCCTTAATGGTATCGGCGAATTTGCTGAGTTCCTTTTGGCCGGAGATGACCTTCATAGCGTTGGGCAGCGGCGCGTTTTCTTCCTTTTCTTTCGCCCAACCGTCAACAGGAAGCAGAACCAGCGCAAAAAGCATGAGCAAAAGCAAACGCAGGACGTTTTTCATCGGAATTCCTCCTGAACAGCCAGACTGTTAAGAATTGGGTGCATTCAAGAACTATACAACAACCCGTTCACGGTCAAGCAAAGGACTCGGGTTGCGCGGCGCGTCTTTTATGCTAAGCACTGGAAAAATGGCTTTTTTCAGGGAGGGTTCGCGTGGCACGTAAAAAGATCGCCCTAATCGGCGCGGGACAAATCGGCGGAACGCTGGCGCTGTTGGCCGGCGAAAAGGAACTGGGCGATGTCATTCTGGTCGATATCACCGAAGGCCTGCCGGAAGGAAAAGCGCTGGATATATTCCAGGCTTCGCCGGTCGAAGGTTTCAACAGCCGGGTTCAGGGCGGCACGGATTACGGTTTGATAACAGGCGCGGACGTCGTCATCGTCACCGCCGGGATTCCCCGCAAGCCGGGCATGAGCCGCGACGACCTGATCGGCATCAACACGGGCATCGTCAAAACGGCGGCCCTGAACATCAAAAAATACGCGCCGGACGCTTTCGTCATCGTCATCACCAACCCGCTCGACGTGATGGTGTGGGTAATGCAGCAGATCACCGGATTTCCGCCCGTGCGCGTCGTCGGAATGGCGGGCATTCTGGACAGCGCGCGCTTCCGCGCCTTTCTGGCTATGGAACTCGGCGTTTCGGTCGAAGACGTCACGGCCTGCGTCCTCGGCGGCCACGGCGACATGATGGTGCCGATGGTGCGTTATTCCGGCGCCGGCGGCGTGCCCCTGCCCGATCTCGTCAAAATGGGCTGGCTAACGCAGGAGCGGCTCGACTCCATCGTCCAGCGTACGCGCGACGGCGGCGCGGAGATCGTCAAACTCCTCAAAACCGGCTCGGCCTTTTACGCGCCCGCCGCCTCGGCCATCCAGATGGCCGACAGTTATTTGAGCGACAAGAAGCGCATTCTGCCCTGCGCCGCGTATCTTAACGGCGAATACGGCGCCAAAGACCTATACGCGGGCGTGCCGTGCGTGATCGGAGCCGGAGGTGTCGAAAAAATCATCGAATTGCCGCTGAACGCCGAGGAAAAAGCCATGTTCGAAGCTTCATTGAAGTCCGTGCGTGGATTGATGGACGTGGCAAGGCCGTTGCTGAAAGCATAATTAACCATAACAACCGGTTTCTGTTATCATCTGAACTAAATCGTTTGACGGTGCGAACGGGAGGCCATTAATCTCCTCCACGCCAACAAGGCTGTGTCTTTTTTGCTCGATCATCTTTTAAGGGAGAAATTTTTCATGTTTGAACCTTCAACCCTCAATTTGCACCGCTTTACGAATTATCCCGGCGAGGGACATCGTTTCTTTTTCCCCATCGAGGGAACCGAACATTTGCTCGAATGCAAAAGAGCCCCCCGCAATCTCCTGTCGAAGGACACTTCGATCTATAATATCGACGGTGAAGTTTATTATGTTGAATGTCGCGGAAGATCGACGATCGGACTCGGCCCCATAGATACGTATTTGATCAGCAGCGCCGACGAACCCAAAGGAAGGGTCATTTTGGCGCATCTCGACCTGAGGCTCGAAAAACCTTCCGTGAACATGTTGAATTGTTATTACGTCGACAGCAAATGCGACGATTACCTTTATGCCTTGCCGGAGGGCGTTCTTGTGCGTTTATCGCAAATGGATTCCAGGATCCTCGGCAAGCACCTTGAAAAGAACGGGTTTGAGGTTATTCCTGCCGTTTATCCCGACATCGCTCCTCCTTCCCGTCCATTGAAAACGGGCAGGGATAAATGTTCCGGTTGCAACGGCTGCGGTTGCTCGAGATAAAAAAGGGGTTTTCTCCCGCCTGACGGCATCCGGAATTCCGGAATCTTAAACGGTGCGGATTCATCAGTCCCGACAAATGGCTTGAGGTTAAACCAAGGCGCGTTTAGCCTGTCGGTTCCTACCGTGCTCCCGGCGGCCCTCAACAATTGTCTTGAATATGTCCACGTACGTTCTCATCACGGAAATTCTGCACTACCTCGCCGGAGGCATGTTGGGCCTTATAAGCGCCGGATTGGCCGGGCATTTCGGCTACCGCTCGGCCGACAGGTTGCCGGGCGAAAGCCGCAGGCCGCATTGCGTATTCTGCCTGCGCCCGTTCCGGTGGTACGAGATCGTGCCGTTGTTCGGCTGGCTGCTGCGTCCCGCCTTTTTCGCCCTGCCCTGCCCGTGCGGCAAGCAAAGGGGCTTATGGCCGCAACCGCTTGCCGAAATCACCGGCTTTTTGCTCGGCATTGCTGCGGTTTCTTTGGCCGGATGGTCGTGGGCCGTTGTGCCCTTGTGTCTCGGCCTCGGGATTCTTCCGGCCATTGCGCTCGTCGATTTGTTTTTCGGCCTTATCCCTGACGAGTTGAATTTCGTTCTCGGACTCTCCGGCTTGCTCTGGCTTATTACCAGCGATGGAGATGTTTTTCTCGGCATGATCACGGCAGCAGGTTTGCTTGCCTTTAGCCTTTTCCTCGCGCTCGTTTACAGCAAATGGCGCGGGCGCGAAGTCCTCGGTCTCGGCGACGTCAAGCTTTTCACGGCGGCAGGCCTGTGGCTGCCGGTTGCGCTCGTTCCGTGGTTTCTGGCGGCGGCTGGTCTTATCGGCAGCATTTTCGGACTCGTTTGGAAACGCTTCGGCGGCGGAAAGGAATTCCCGTTCGCCCCGGCTATATGCCTCGCGCTGGCGGGCAGCATTTTCTTTGAACTGGCCACGTTTTGGGATTGAGCCAATTCCCTTTGATCCTCAATCATTAAGGGATGTCTTAAGCATTAAAATCCCTTCGTTTACATGCAGTTATAGTCATGCTATCACTTAACGCTTGCGGGACTCGTTCCCGCATTTGACGACCTTCCGGCAACCTTATTCCTAGAGATATTTTGTCATGGCCCAGCCCGAAACCCCACTGATGAACCGCATTGTTTCCCTCGCCAAGCGCCGGGGATTTATTTATCAGGCTTCTGAAATTTACGGCGGCTTAAACGGTTTCTGGGACTTCGGCCCCTTGGGCTCGCAGCTCAAGAACAACCTGCGCGACGCGTGGTGGCACAGCATGGTCGAGTGCCCGCCGATGGGCCCGGACGGCAAGCCGATGACGATCGTCGGCCTCGACAGCTGCATCATCCAGCATCCCACGACATGGCACGCCTCCGGCCACGTCGGCGGCTTCGCCGACATGATGGTCGATTGCCGCGAAACCAAGCTTCGTTACCGCGCCGATCACGTTCTGTGCATCGACGTGTATTACGAAAAAGGTGGAGCGAAAAAATTGCTTGGCTTGCTGAGCGCGCTGGACGGCGACGAGCCGGAAGAGACGCTGACCAAAAAAGCCAAGAAAATGATCCAGAAGGCCGGCGGCGGCGAGCTGCTCCCCATCGACATGGGCCAAGCCGTGCCCCTCACCTCGCTCGACGAATCCCGCCGCGCGGGCATCATCGGCCCCGACACCGAAACGCCGGGAACGCTCACGGAACCGCGGGCGTTCAACCTGATGTTCCATTCCTACGTCGGCGCGTTGCAGGACGAGGATTCCAAGGTCTATCTCCGCCCGGAAACGGCGCAGGGCATTTTCCTGCAGTACAAGAACGTTCTGGACACCTCGCGCGTGAAGATCCCCTTCGGCGTCGCGCAGGTCGGCCGTTCGTTCCGCAACGAGGTCACGCCGCGCAACTTCGTCTTCCGCGCCCGCGAGTTCGAACAGATGGAGATGGAATTCTTCTGCGCGCCGGACGAAGGCTTCATGTGGTACGAGTTCTGGGTCGCCGAGCGCATGCGCTGGTGGGAAAACCAGGGCGTCAAAAAGGAAAACCTTTTCCGCCACATCATCCCCGCCGAGGAACTGTCGCACTACTCAAAGGGCACGTCGGACATCGAATACCGCTGGCCGTTTACGGCGCCGGGCTTCGGCGAGCTGGAAGGCGTGGCCTACCGCACCGACTACGATCTCACGCAGCATCAGAAGTTCAGCAAGGTCAATCTCGAATACTTCGATCAGGAAACGAAGCAGCGCTACATGCCGCATGTCGTGGAGCCCGCCAGCGGCCTGACGCGCGGCGTCCTGTTGCTTCTCGCCGAAGGGTATCAATACGACGAGAGCCGCCCCTCCCCCGAATGGCTAAAGATCAAGCCGAGCCTCGCGCCGGTCAAAGTCGGTATCTTTCCGCTCGTCAACAAAGACGGCATGCCGGAAGTCGCGGAAAAGCTTTATATGGACCTGCGCGGCGATTTCATGTGCCAGTTCGACGCGAAGCAATCGATCGGCAAGCGCTACGCACGCATGGACGAATGCGGCACGCCCTTCTGCGTCACCGTGGACGGTGAAACGCTGAAGGACCAGAAGGTCACCATACGCGACCGCGACACGGCCCAGCAGGAACGCATTGCGCTCGACAAGGTGCGTGAGTACGTCTCGGGAAAACTCGGGCGCTGATTATTTCTAACTGCGTCATTCCCGCGAAAGCGGGAATCCAGCGCGAGCGATAGCGAGCATAAGACTTATTCGGCCCGCAGACGCGGACCACTGGATCCCCGTTTTCACGGGGATGACCAATAGAGACTACAACATTTTTTTGGATTCAACGAGATTGGCCCCTCAACTTTTTCCCCCGGCCGTTATCCGCTCTTTCCACTCTTCAAGCAGATGCAGAAGAACGGACGAGGCCTGATAATAACGCTGGCCTTCTTCCCGCAAGGCTAATTTAGCCTCGTCAATTTTTCCCTGCCGGATAAGCTCGACGACATAACCCGCCTCTTTATGGAAAAGGGCGTGCCAGGTTTTGACTTTTTCATAGCTTGTTCCCGACTTCTCGCCGACGGGAATGTCGTCCCCATAAAGCCATTGGCCAAAAACGCAGCTTTGATCCATGACGATATCGCCGGGCTTGTCGTCACAGGTTCCGCATTCAATGGCCCCGGCCAACCGGGCTTTCCATGACTTGTGCGACTCGATCGCTGCGTCGATTTGATTAACCATTGAACTCATAACTCTCCAGCGCCAATCCGGACCACAATGATTATAAGGTATTCGTTTATAAATTCTTATACATATTCCTTTATTAAAGGAGTGTCCGTGGCGCTTGCACACGGCCGCGTTCTGTGTTGACGTTAGACCGGATGACAAAAGACTGTTGAAACAGGGAGTTATATGAATCATCCCACCCCTATCATTATCCTCGGCGGCCAAAGCCTTGTGACTCCCTATCTCGTTGAGAGGTTGCGGGCCGCAAATCTTCAGGCGGACATATTGTCCCGCAACGCCCTGGAATTGCCGAAAGGCTTCAAGTCTATTTCGCTCGATATCCTGAACGCACAAGAATGGCACGCGCCTGAGCACGCGATCGTCATCAGCTTGCTGCCGCTCAGCATTCTGGCCCGCAGCTTGCCGCGCCTGGCAAAGGCCCAGTCCATCATTGCGCTCGGCTCCACCTGTCGTTTCAGCAAAGCCAACAGCAACGATCCCAACGAACGCGCGTTCGCCGAAAATCTGGAAATGGCCGAGAATATTCTGAAACCGTGGTGCCTGAAGAATCGCAAGGTTTTTACGCTTCTGCGCCCCACGCTGATTTACGACGGATTGCGCGATCAGAACATAACGCGCATCGCGAGAATTATCCGCCGTTCTGGCCTTTTCCCCGTTGCCGCTCCGGCCTCGGGGCTGCGGCAGCCGATCCATGCCGATGACGTGGCCCATGCCATTACAAAAGCGCTTGGCAACGCGAGCGTTTACAACAAAACGCTCAACATCGCCGGCGGCGAAGTCCTGACGTACCGCCGCATGATCGAGGCCGTATTTAATGCCTTGGGCGTGAAGCCCCGGCTTTTGATGCTGCCGGCAAGTGTGCTGCAATACGGGTTCCGG
>JAQUPC010000013.1 GCA_028716765.1 Alphaproteobacteria bacterium
GGTTCCAGCAGGGCTTCGGCAAGGTTGCGCGACGGGCGCAAGGCTGGGCCGGCGAAAATGACGTCGTCCATCTCGCTGCCGCGCATGCGTTTGGGCGAATTTTCGCCCATGACCCAGCGCAAGGCTTCCACAAGATTGGATTTGCCGCAGCCGTTCGGGCCGACGATGCCCGTCATCCCGGCTTGAATATCAAGGTCGGTCGTTTCGACGAAGGATTTAAAACCCTGAAGGCGTAGACGTGTAAAGTGCAATTAAGCCTCCTGGGGATCGGGGATCAGGGGTCGGGGATCGGCATTCTGCTTCAGCCCCGTTGCACGCGATTTGCCCTCAAGTCTTGAATAAAGGCCGTTCAGCATGCGGCCAATCCGGTTGACTTCTTCAAGCAAGGCCTTGACTTGATGATTGGAAATATAGCCCAAGTTTTCTCCTATCATGATCTGGGTTTCAAGTTCTGCGGCAGAACCGTAAGCAATTTGAAGAAAACGCAAAAAATCTTTTGTGCTTCTTTTCGATCTTCCCTCGGCAATATTCGAAGGAATTGAAATGGCTGCGCGCCGCATCTGGCTGGTCAAACCATACATCTCCTCCCGGGGAAAATGTTTCGTGACATTATAGACTTGAGTCACCAAAGCCATGGATTTTTGCCATACATCCAGGTCTTTATGGCTGTTCACCGTCATGTTCTATTCCGATCCCCGGTCCCCGGTCCCCGACCCCCGATCCCTATTTTTTCTCCGCCAAAAGACGGTCGATCACGGCGGTAAACTCTTCCAGCTTGCGTGCGCCGACCAGTTTTTCCTTTCCGTCGTTGAAAACGAACGTCGGCGTGGCGTCGATGCTGTATTTCCGTTGCGCTTCGGTGCGTTCGGCCACCAGCGCGTCCAGCATCTTCGAGTCCTTGATGCAGGCCAAGGCCTTTTCCTCGGGAAGTCCGCCAAGCTTGGCATACTGCACGATCGTTTTTTCCGGATCCTTGCTTAAGGTCCACTGTTGGAGGTTTTTGAAAAGCACGTTGATAAACGGATAATACTGTTCGGCCGGCATGCAGCGCGCCACGGCGGCCGCCTTCAAAGCGACGCCGTCCAGCGGGAAGTCGTGGAAAATGAACTTTACCTTGCCGGTTTCGACATACCGTTTTTCGATTTGAGGCAAAATATCGACGGTGAACTCGGCGCAGTGCGAGCAGGTAAGAGAGGCGAATTCCTGAATAGTCACGGGCGCGTCTTTCTTGCCCAGAACGTGGTCAGGGAGAGAGGCCTCCCCGGCGTGCAAACCGGAAGTGCCTGAAAACAAAAGAACAACGGCGGCCATCAGGGCCCAAGAAAGCTTTGTCATGCGCATTTTCCCGTCCGAATCAATGTGTTGGGAGTATAGGGGAATCCTGTTCGTTAACTCAAGGAAAACTCAAGGCTTTGGCATGCGCCTAAGCGGGTCCCGGCGCAAAAAGCGCTGGGAGTTCTGGAACATGTGGGCGTCCGGAAGGCCCCGAATATAAAGCATTTTTGCGGGCACGCAGACTTCAAAGACACCCATTTCCGAGAACTGCGCATAATTGGGCAAATACGTCGCGTGATCGCCGCAAATGATCAAATGGGCCTGAGCAATATGCTTTCCGCAACTTTCCGGTTTGTCAGAGATAGACCGGGCAGCATCGGCGACTTTTTGCAGTTCATCCGTTAATTCGGGAAAGAGAGTCAGGAAGGGAGAGCCGCTATCGGGCCTCTCTTCCATATATTTTTGTATAAGGCCTAATTCATTGCGTTCGATGCCGATGATATCCGTTGTCAAATCGCCGGTGCCAAGCAGAACTTTAACGTAAACATCCTCGTCTTTTCCGCTTTCTATGCAGGCCTTGATAAGATCGAAAGCGTTTCTAGCCCCGATTTTCGTTTCAATCGTTGGGCAAATTTGCGGGATGATATATGTTTTCGAACGGGATGATTCTAAAACGATCTTGCTGTCGCCGATAATTTCAATGGCGCGTGCAATATCTTCGGGGGTTTCGGCGCGAGGAACGGCAAATCGCACCGAGCTGTTTTCATGCAGGAACAAGGGCAAGGCGTAGGCGATTCCCTTGACTTGCGCCTGATAAACTTCTGGTGCTTTGTGGGCAAGGGCAAAACCCCTGAGGTCGTCAAGGCCATATTTCTTTTTGAGAGCTTCGTTTTGTTCCGGCGATAGCAATTGATCCGGCTTAAAATCCATCAAACGGACGGTAATGCTGTTGCGTTCACAGTTATGATAAATCTTTCTCTGATATAAGATTAGGTTTTTAAGATACATTTCCGTGCAATAGTACAGATCCAATAAATTTTGTTTCGAAGGATCTTCGAGGGCCTTAAATAAAATAGCCCGATTGGGTTCCTCGAGATAATAATTTTCGACGCGGCTCAATCCGATAGGGTCTCGCCCGACTTCCATATCTTCCGGCTGATCGGCCTGAACGGAAAAGTCGAGGTTGGAAGGCATTTCAAATCCGGAAAGTTCAGCTACTTCCGGCCTGCCCAATACCTCGCGGGCATAATATACAAATTCCCAGTAGAGTGGCGGCAAATCAGGCAAAACAATCTCAGGCCTTCCGGCGTAAAGGCGGTTGCTGTTCGTATCGATTGTGGCCCAATCGCCGCTGCGCAACACAAAGGGTTTTTCGCCGTCGCAAGAAAGAAACGGAGTCGAGCCGTCGCGCGTGATTTCAAGGCCAATTTGTTCCGCTTGTTCTTCTTCTATGAGCAAGCCCGCGAGGCCTTTTGATCGCACAATCTGGCCAAAGTGGATGGCGGCTTTGCCGAGCACGATGATGCCTTGCGCACAGGATATCTGCCCGAATGAATCCGGCCCCGGGTTTTGCGCTACAAGTATGACGGGGGTTGTTTCGTCTGTGGCGCGAAGCCGCACGATGTCGTCCTGCGAAAAGGCGAGAAGACCGGCCATCGTTTTCCCCACGGAAGCGGGGAAAAGGACGGATGCCATTTCTTTATCCGCTTCAGAAACCGTGAGACGATATGGCAGCGTCATCGCCTCCGGGTCGAGGCTAAGATAATTCTTACAGAATGCTTTTTCAGCCTTTTCTCTTTCGGGATCGTTCGCTTCGCTGCGCCGGCAGATTTTTTTGTATTTCTCAAAATCCTCCAGCACGCGGCTAAGCGTAACAGGTTCAGTCTCGCCGCCGGTTCCCAACATCACGTCTTCACTGCTTTTGAGGCGAGCCGCGAGGCGGGAAATCATGCTGATCATTTCTGGTGCAGTGGGGGCCCTCATTCCTTCTATGAGATCAAAGTATTCCATCCAGCGCAGCTGCTTAACCGCACTTTCAATCTCGTTTTGGCGTGCGCGCGAGTTCACTAATATTGCAGGTGGCAAAAGAGTATTATCGTTTCTATCGCCTGCGTTCGCCAGGTCATCGTGACGGTTGGCCAAATCGCTCATGTTGCCAATGAAATTCGCGAGAAAAAGATCGTGAACAACAACAGCGAAAGGGTCTTCGCGCGTATGTTCACGGATTATAACCCCCGAAAAATTATGGGGCGAGCAGGCCATCGTGCGGAAATATTTCGCGAAATCCAGCTTGGGATCGACAAATTCTTCCCGGTTATCCGGATTATCATCCACCAGAAGAACCTTGGGTTTGAGCGCGGGCTTGTCATCAGAAATTTTCAGGGCCTCAGAGGTGCCGTCAAGGAACGATGACGGAAAAGCCGTGCGGCGAAGAAGTGGCTCAATCATAACGGGTTGGGTCACGCCCTCAATGTCTTCAAAACACGTGTTTTCTTTTGTCCATGCGATTCTTCTGTTGATTTCATCGATCCCGGCGGCGGAGAAGAAAACGATCTTGGGCAGATCTCTGCCGGCCCATGCCTCTTCAGGGCGGTTGACGGCAAAAGCCATGAAAGACATAACGTCGGCACTTAGCCGGGCCAGAATTTTCGTTATGTCCAGGCCCTCATCATTCATAATATCGATATAAAGAACATCAAAGGGGTTGTCGGAAAGCCGGCCTCCCCTAAGGTAGTTGCGAAACGCGCCGGGCGAAAAGCTTTCGGCTATAAGCCCGATGCGCCCGGCTTTTTTCACGGAAAGATCCCTGCCGATTTCATTGTCGTCGACGAAAATGACCTTTCTTTTTTGCGCGGGCCTGTTTTCATTTCTCTCCTCTTTGGCGAGGGCATCAAAAGGATCGCGGAGTCCGAAAGCGTTTCTCATGTGTTGCAGAATGATAAGCTTTGAAACTGCGGTTGCGTTTTCAAAAACGGTGTGTTCGCGCGTCCAGTTCATCAGGCTGTAAGTGTCGGCAAAAACGGAACACAAAATCACTTGCGGAATCGCAGGAAGATCTGCCGGGAATTCGGATTGCCGTTCTTTGATGGCAGCGCTTAAGGCCAGCAAAACGTCGCGGGGATCGGTTCCGTCGTTGGAATAAACGTCGACAAGGATCACGTCGAAATCATGAACAGCCAGCAGCCCACGCTTGATCCGGCGGAGCAAGACCCCCGGTGGAAGGCTGTCGGGGCGGGCGCCGCAAGCTTTCAAATTCCAGCAAAAAGGCTCGAGAAATTCCTCGTCGTCATCGACAATTAAAACTTTTAACTTCGGTTCGTTCATAAATTTTTTCCGAATATGCGTTCTTGCAAAAAACCTGTAAATCGCTGCGCAGGATAACAGCCGGAAGTGTTTCAGCCAACGGGAATACGTTCAAATCTTTATTATTATTGGCCGGAAGGCCTGTCTTGCCTGACCGCTGCGCCAAATTCTTCCAGTGCAGCCCGAAGGTCATTGTTTTCTATATCTTTCGTGGCCTCCGTTAACCTTACCGTCTGATCCGGTACGGCGGCAGGAGAAGCCTCTTTTGCGATGGAAGCCGGGCCGTAATACGTCTCGAACACGATGCGCGAAATGACCTCATAGCCGAAAAAGGCGGCAATGCGCTGCCGTATCTGATCCGTGCGGAAGGAAAACTCCATCGTCAAGCCCTGCGGAAGACGGATATGCAAAACGCCGTCCTTCCGCTGGCCCTGCGCCAATTTCTCCCCCGCTGTCTTGCCCTGCGGAAACGATATTTTGACCGGCGTCGTGACTTGGGCGTACTCTTCGCCCACGATTTCACGCCAATGATTCAGCAGGGCGGCATATAGCCCCCAGTCCTTGCCGATGGCCTGGCGGGCCACGTTGTCCACGGTGGCGGCTATGGAGCGCGGGAGAAGCATGAAGCGAATTGTGCAGCAGAGAACTGTCGAGTGCAACAAGCTCCTGCGCTGGTACGACAAAAACCGCCGCGTTCTGCCTTGGCGGGCCTTGCCGGGGAAAAAGCCTGATCCTTATCAAGTTTGGCTGTCCGAGATGATGCTCCAGCAAACGACGGTGACGGCTGTAGGGCCGTATTTCCGGAAATTTTTAGCTCGTTGGCCAACGGTTCAGGCCTTGGCCAAGGCCAAACAAGATGACGTGATGCGCCTTTGGGCGGGGCTAGGGTATTACCGCCGCGCCCGTTTTCTGCATGAGGCGGCGCGGGTGGTGTGCCGTGATTACAAAGGCAGCTTTCCCGTTACGGAAAAGGAACTCCGGTCTTTGCCGGGCTGCGGCCCTTATACGGCGGCGGCGATAGCGGCCATCGCTTTCGATCGGCGCGCCAACGTCGTGGACGGCAACGTCGAGCGCGTCATGGCGCGCTTGTTCGCGGTCAAAACGCCGTTGCCGAAGGCGAGGCAGAAGCTGCGCGCTTTGGCTGAAAAGCTGTTGCCGTCCGAACGCTATGGCGATTACGCCCAAGCCTTGATGGACCTCGGCGCCATGATTTGCACGCCGCGCAATCCGAAATGCGGTCTTTGCCCGTTGGCCGGGGCATGTGTGGCCAACGCCAAAGGCATCGCGGAAGGCTTGCCGCGCCGCCGGCCTTCAAAAACAAAGCCGGTGCGCCGGGCCATCGCGTTTTATCTTACGAACGGCCGGGGGGCTGTTTTGCTTCGCAAGCGGCCCGCCAAAGGGCTTTTGGCAGGCATGATGGAGGTTCCTTCCAGCGAATGGCGAGCCGGGCCCATGCCCGAATTATCCGGCGTGCGGCTTGAAGCTCCGGCTAAAGTGCGCTGGCGGCTATTGCCCGGCACGATTCGCCATGCCTTTTCGCATTTTGATCTTGAATTAAAGGTCGCAGTTGCCACAAGCTTGGGTTCGTGCGCGGGGAAATGGGTGATGCCGTCCGGACTGGACCGGGAGGCGTTGCCAAGCGTCATGCGCAAGATCGTCGAATATGGAATAAAGAACGGAAAACGGGGATCGTCGTGAAGAAAAAGCCTGTGAGCCGCCGCCTTTCCGGCGCGATGATTTGTTTTTTGACAGCGTTTCTTGTGACCGCAGGGCCTGCTTCGCTGCGGGCGGAGGAATATGCTCCTCCTACCTTCTCCAATATCGTTAAGGCCCTTGTGCGTTTCGGCGCGCTCGATATTAGCGATGACAACAACCTTAACGGTTACGCTATGGTTGTGGAATGCAAGCTCTACAAGCGTTATTTCGATAACGACTTTAAGTGGCATCAAATACAGGCGGCTATGAGAAAAGCCATTCGCCAGGATGTTTCGTCATTCCCGACGGCGCTTTATTACGATGCTACGCTGAAATTGGATCGCTATAATTTCAAAAACAAGGTCTACCAATTCACGGATAAATCATCGCTCGCCAACGTGGATTATTTCACGCTTTTGGCCCGCCTGGACGATGCTTGCGTGATAAGCGAAACTAACAGAGTTTTACCCGAAGAATACCAGTTCGTCCTGGATCAGCCGCTTGTGCTCGCGGGTATTCCGCTTTCTGAAGAAGATGGCCAAACTTTATTGACCCGTATGGACGGCAGCAATAACAAGTCCCATCTGGTGTTTGCACGTTTCAATATGAGAATCGTATTTATCAGCCGGCTGACGCGCCCCCTCGATCAAAACAACAGACCCGCCAAAATGCTGCGTCAAGACGCCGGCAAGAATTTTGTGCGTCTCGATGCGCGCATGGGGTCGATCGATTTTTACGAGGACGAGGCGCGGACCAAGCTGATTTACAGCTACAGGCCCTAGACGGATTGCCCCACCAGTTCCGCCCGGACGCGCTGGCGCAACAAGTCGATGGGAACCAGTTTGCTGCCGGCGTCGAAGCACCAGAACGTCCAGCCGTTGCACGCCGGCAGGCCTTGCACCGAAGCGGCAACCTTATGGATCGAGCCGCAAACGTTTCCCATGCGGCTTGAGGCGATAAGCGTGGCGTCGGCCTTGACGCATGCGCGGTGGCGCTGGCGTTCGTCATAGAGAAAATCGCCCGGCGTTAGCATGCCGCGCTCCAGAATGGTCCCGAAGGGGATGCGAGGCTCATCGCGTTTCGACGGCGTGATGAGGAATTCAGCTTGCGGCGCGGAAGGAATTTCGGCCAGACGTTTCTTCGCATGCTTTACGTAGGAAGGGTCGCGTTCGATCCCGATGTAATGGCGGCCGAGCTTTTTGGCGACGGCGCCCGTCGTGCCGCTGCCGAAGAAGGGATCAAGGATAACGTCGCCGGGCCGCGTGGACGACATAATGATGCGATAGAGAAGCGCTTCCGGCTTTTGCGTGGGATGCACTTTTTGTCCGTCGCCGTCGCGCCGCCGTTCCTTGCCGCTGCAGATCGGCAGGATCCAGTCGCTCCGCATCTGCTTTTCGTCGTTCATGTTCTTCATGGCTTCGTAATTGAAGCAGGGTTTGGCGGCGGGGGAGGGGGCGGCCCAGATCATGGTTTCATGCGCGTTGGTGAAGCGCTTGCCGCGGAAGTTCGGCATAGGGTTGGTTTTGCACCAGATAACGTCGTTCAAAATCCAGAAGCCGAGATCCTGCAGGATCGCCCCGACGCGAAAGATGTTGTGATAGCTGCCGATGACCCAAAGGCTGCCGTTCGGCTTCAAAACGCGCTTGGCGGCTTTTAGCCATTCATGCGTGAACTGATCGTAGGCGCCGAAGCTGCTGAACTTGTCCCAATCGTCGTCGACGGCATCGACTTTCGAATTGTTGGGCCGCAGGAGATCGCCGCCGAGTTGCAGGTTATAGGGCGGATCGGCAAACACGGCGTCCACCGAATGCGCAGGCAGTCCGTTCAAAAGACGAATGCTGTCGCCCACCAGTATCTGGTTGAGCGGCAGGGCCGGGCTGCTAAAGGAAGCCGTTGTTTTGGGTGTGCGAGCCATGAGGGGAACAGTTACCCACAGCCCGGTTAATGGCAAGTTAAATTATTGAAAAAGAGTCATTTGAATCATTGCTTTATGGTCTTTAGCTGAGAAACAGGTGCAAAAGAGTCACGGTGCAGGAGCGAAGGATTCTATAGATTGAATCCTGAAAACAAACCACCACAAGATGCTGATAATTGTGATCCGGGCATTACATGTTACCTTGCAGATAGTACGATCTGTCCCCCTCCCCTTGGGGAGGGGTTAGGGGCGGGGTATGTAAGGCTATGTCCAAGTTCCGGTTCCTTGCAAAACATAGGTGTGAGCCAGACGATGCTCGCCGTGCCAAATCCTTACGCAAGGAAGCCCCTCTTGCGGAACGTCTGCTGTGGGAAGTTCTTCGTACCATGGCTAAAAGCAAGGCGCTTCGTTTCCGGCGTCAACATTCCCTGCCTCCCTACATAGTCGATTTCGCATGCGTGAAAGCGCGGCTTGTTGTTGAGGTCGACGGGCCTTCGCACGATGTCCGTATGAGCCAGGATGAACAACGCGATGCTAATCTGAAATCTCTTGGCTATGACGTCATGCGTTTTGCAAACGAAGATATCCGCAATAATCTTGAGAACGTTGTTGTTATGATTTTGAATCGCGCACTTGAGCGGATCGAATACCTTGACGCACCCCGCCCCTAACCCCTCCCCAAGGGGAGGGGGACAGGCCGTGCCTGCTGCCAGGGTGTCCGCAATGTGCGACGGGCGCGAACGATGTGCGGTGCCAGCAGGTGACGCCTAATTCGCGCAAAGCGATGAGATGCTGGGCCGTGCCGTATCCCGCGTTCTTTTCCCAGCCGTAGCCGGGGTGCTGTTCCGCCAGTTTTTTCATCAACCGGTCGCGGAAAACCTTGGCGACGATCGAGGCCGCGGCGATGGAAAGGCTTTTGCTGTCGCCTTTGACGATCGTCAGGGCAGGGCAGGCAAGCTTCGGCATCTGATTGCCGTCGATCAGGGCCTGATCGACCTGTACGCCAAGACCTTCCACGGCTCTTTGCATGGCAAGAAGGCTCGCGCGGAGAATGTTGATCGCATCGATCTCGGCCACGCTTGCTTCGGCAACGGCATGACAGCAGAGCCCGGTCAGGGCGGGGAAAAGACGTTCGCGCTGTTTTTCGCTGAGTTTTTTGCTGTCGCGAATCCGGCTTTCGATGTCCTGCGGCAGGCCTTCCGGAGGCAGAATCAGGGCGGCGGCTATGACCGGTCCCGCCAAGGGACCGCGCCCCACTTCGTCAACGCCGCAAATGATTTTGCCGTCGTAGAAGCCATGCAGCTTTTCATAATGAAGATCGGGCATGAAGTTTCAACTCGGGGGTGAATCGTATTGATTTCATTGTATCATCAAGGCTGTTGCAGAATAGCGCCGAAAAACGGGCTTCGCGCAATAAAAAGGCGTAACGCGAAAAAAACAGTTGTCCTCAAGGAACAACAAGGTTAAGACATAGCGGCTTGCACAACGTGGCCATCGGGAGAATGACAGCCACGCTCCGCAGGGAAACCCGGAAGATGCAAGAAACAGGATTGTTTGCCGCGCCCGTTATAACAAAAAAGAAACAGGAAACGGCCGCAAACAGATCAGCATTGGATGAATATGTGATCATCTCGAGCAACAGGAAAGATTCATGAGACAGGGACCAAGCAGCGGCAGACGGTCACGTGGCCGGCATCACGGTGGCAGTAACGGCGGTCATAGCAATCACGGTGGTGGCGGTGGTGGAGGCGGTGCGCCTTCACCTCATGGCGGAAGCAACCGTCCGCGTTCCGCGGCGTCGCTGCGCCACCAGACGTTCGACAGCAACGGGCCTGAGGTGCGCGTGCGCGGCAACGCCTGGCAGGTTTATGAAAAATATCAGGCGCTTGCGCGCGATGCGACCAGCGCGGGAGACCGCGTGTCGGCCGAGAACCTGTTGCAGCATGCCGAGCATTATTTCCGGATCATCGAGGCCATCAACGAGGCCACGGCGAGCGAGCAAGGCCCGCGAGGCGGGTCCGCTCAACCCTTCGGCCAGCAACCGGACGTTCCCACGAATTATTACACGCCGGACGGACAGCTTTTGGGGAGCCCGAATGCGGCGGCCCCGATGGCGGACGGTGCGGCGGGCGCGCCTGCGCAGGCCGAAGTGCAACGCCGCGGGCAAGCCCCAAGCCCTTTCTTCACCCAGGATGAGGCGAACGAAACGGCAGGCATGGCGGAACCGCTGGTGGCAAGACGTTAGCCAGACGGCGGAAGACAGGCATCAGGTATCAGAAATGCCATCCAAGCCGCGCCCTCTGATTCCTGATCCCTGTTTTCTGCCCTCTGTTGTCACCTTCGGTTGCCGCCTGAACACCTATGAGTCCGAGGTGATGCGTCAGCATGCCGTAGCGGCCGGGCTGGCGGACGCCGTCATCGTCAACACCTGCGCCGTGACCGGCGAGGCCGAGCGGCAGGCGCGGCAAGCCATCCGGAAAATCCGCCGTGAAAAACCAAACGCCAAAATCATCGTTACGGGCTGCGCCGCGCAGGTGAATCCCGATATGTTCGCCGCGATGGAAGAGGTCGATTACGTCATCGGCAACGACATCAAGATGCAACCGGAATCCTACCGCTTGCTTGAGGGCGAACGCATCCGCGTCAGCGATATTCAGAAAGTGCGCGACGCCGCGGCGCATCTGGTGCAGGGCTTCGAGGGAAAATCGCGCGCGTTCGTTCAGGTGCAAAACGGCTGCGATCACCGCTGCACGTTTTGCATAATCCCTTACGGGCGCGGGCCGTCGCGGTCGGTTCCCGTGGATGTTATTGTCGAACAGGTGCGGACGTTGGCGGCGCAAGGCTACCGCGAAATGGCGCTGACGGGCGTGGACATCACGTCCTACGGCGCGGACTTGCCGGAAGAAGTCTCTTTGGGGCAGATGATCCGGCGCGTGCTCGACCGTGTGCCGGACGTGCCGCGTTTGCGGCTTTCGTCGCTCGATCCGGTCGAGGTCGACGAGGATTTATGGCGGCTTATCGCTGACGAGCCGCGCCTGATGCCGCATTTGCATATCAGCATGCAGGCGGGCGACGATATGGTTCTCAAGCGCATGAAGCGCCGTCACACGCCGGCCGACATCATCCGGTTTTGCGAGCGGGCGCGAAGCTTGCGTTCAGGAATTGCTTTCGGGGCGGACATTATTGCCGGATTTCCCACCGAAACGGATGAAATGTTTGCGAACACGCTGCGTCTCGTCGAGGAATGCGGAATAACGTGGCTGCACGTTTTTCCGTATTCGGCGCGTTCGGGCACGCCGGCCGCGCGCATGCCGCAGGTGAAGGGCGAGACCAGACGCGCGCGCGCCGCTGAACTGCGCGCGCTGGGCGAAAATGCCGTGCAAAAGCATTTGGACGCCCTGATCGGCCAAAGGCTTGACGTTCTTGTGGAAAAGCCTGAACTTGGGCGTACGCCCACGTTCGCCGAGGCACGGTTGCTTGCTCCGGCTCCGGTCGGCGAAGTGGTGACGGTCGCGTGCGAGGCGCGCGACGGACTTCAGATTGTGGCAAGGAGTGTGAAGAATTCTCATGAGTGAAGCAACGGCTGAAAAACCCGGTTGGCTCTCCCGTCTTCGGGCGGGGCTGCATCGTTCGAGCGGCAAGCTGGGCGAAAGCATCGCCAGCGCATTCACGAAGCGCAAGCTCGATGCCGAAGCGCTTGAGGAACTTGAAGAGTTGCTTATTGCCGCCGATCTTGGCCCTACCGCTGCGGCAGGTCTGGTTGCCGATTTCGGCAAAAGCCGTTTTGGCAAGGACGTGACGGATCAGGAAGTACGCGAAGCGCTCGCGGAATCCATTGCGGCTCTCCTCGAACCTTACGCCAAACCGCTTGAGATCGACGCCGCGCGCAAGCCCTTCGTCGTGCTTATGGTGGGCGTGAACGGCAGCGGCAAAACGACGACGATCGGCAAAATGGCGCGGCGCTACCATGAGGAAGGGTTGAAAACCGTGCTGGCCGCGGGCGATACGTTCCGCGCGGCCGCCACGAGCCAGTTGCAGGTTTGGGGCGAGAGGGCGCGCAGCAAGGTCGTTGCGGGCGAGCCCAACAGCGATGCGGCGGCGCTGGTTTTTCAGGCGTTGCAACAGGCGAAGGCCGACAAGGTCGACGTTCTGCTCGTCGATACGGCGGGACGGTTGCAGAACAAGACCGGCCTGATGGAGGAACTTGCCAAGATCGCGCGCGTTTTGAAAAAAATAGACCCTGAAGCGCCGCATGCTACGCTATTGGTGCTCGACGCCACGACGGGCCAGAACGCGCATTCGCAGGTCGAGATATTCCGCGAGATGACGAATGTCACGGGGCTCATTCTGACCAAGCTTGACGGCTCCGCCAAAGGCGGGGTTGTCGTGGCGCTGGCGGATCGCTTTCACTTGCCTATTCACCTGATAGGCGTCGGCGAAAGAGCCGACGATCTGCGCCCCTTCGACGCCAAAGATTTTGCGCAATCGCTGTTGGGGTTGGATGAGGCGTAGCGGCTTTATTTGGGATCTCTTGCCGGGCCAGTCTTTCCTGACGGGTTTTGCTTTGATGGGAGAGCAGGCCTCAAATTAAATAATTTATGTATCTCCCTATCGAGCGGCGATTTTGATGCGGCGCCCTCGATAAAACCAAGAGGCTTACCGCCTTTGAAAAAGACGAAGCAGGGAATTGCGCGTACTGTAAAGCTCGATGTCACCTTGGGGTTTTGATCGTTGATGGTCATCGATGTGTTTTCATCCGTATCAATCGTGAATATTCTCATTTGGTTTTCAGGATATTCTCTGGCTAGTTCTTCAACAACGGGCAGCATGGCGTTGCAAGGGGCCGCCCAATTTGCCCGGAAAAAGAGAAGCACGGGAACTTCAGATTGTAGCACTTTCTCTTCAAAGTCCGCGTCCGTGATTGAATATTTTTCAATGAAACTCTGCGGCTTTGGTTGATATTGTTTCATTGTGGCCTCCTAAATTTGAAAGAGTTGTTCGTAAACCTTCTATTAAAACGCGGCAACTCTGTTATGGTTTGGGAATCAAGCCGGTTTCCCCGAGGGGTGAATGCGGTCTGTTTCCGCTATGGCAATTTTCGCGCAGAACCTTATCCAGGTCGTTTTGCAGTCTACTTTGGGGAACGGAGCCAAAAGTTTGTTTTTGAACTTTTCCTTCACAAAAATATATGATGGTGGGGAGCGTATTTGTTTTATATTTCTCTGCGGTTAAGGGCTCTTCGTCGATATTCATTATGCAAAACTTTGTATTGTTCCTTTGTGCGGTGTCCCTCGCAAATTCTTCGTAGGTGGGCATGATGTCGCGGCACCAACTGCACCACCAAGCATAAAAAAGAACGGCAACGACGTCCCCTTTGTGTTCGAGCACTCGTTCTTTGAAATCTTCATCCGTAATCGCGGCTACTCTGTTTTTCGGCTCTTGAACTTTTGCAAGCAGGTCTGTTGTCATTGTGTTGCCTCGTTATTATATTCTTTTTGAAGAAGAAGAGACCGATCTCTTGATGGGCCATTATTGTCCGTATTTTCTATCAGCCGCTGGTCATGAGGCGCAATGTCGATTTATAGTTAACAGCCCTTAAAGATAGGCTAGGATAGGAAAAGCCGATTATAGAACGTTCAGCAAGGTGAGAAATCAAAATGATCATGAGGCTGTTTTCTCCGGCTCCGGCCAGCAAGGACGTCCGGAAGTTCAAGGACCCCGAAGCCGCGGTGGCCTATGTCCGGCAAATCTATGACGCCAACACGGCGTTTCTGCGGGACCGTTTTCAGTGCCTCGCCAAAGGCGTGTGCCCGACGGAAAAAGTGATTGCGTGCTATCCCTACGTCGCGATCACGACGCAGCAACCTACGCGCATCGACACGCGGCTTTCCTACGGCTTCGTGCCGGGGCCGGGCCGTTACAGCACGACGCTGACCCGTCCCGATATTTTCGCGCGCTACTACGCCGATCAGTTCGAGCAGCTGCTGAAAAACCATCAGGTGCCGCTTGAAGTCGGCGTCAGCGACATCCCGATCCCCCTTCACTTCGCCTTTCATGACGGCATCTACGTCGAGGGCAAGCTGGAGCATGAGCAGATCGAGCATATGCGGCAATATTTTACCTTGCCCTATCTTTCCATGATGGACGACGCGATCGCGAACGGCGTATGGCAGCCGGGGCCGGGGAATGACAAGCCGCTTGCGCTTTTCACCGCGCCGCGCGTCGATTATTCGCTGAACCGGCTCCGCCATTACACGGGCACCGATCCGCAGCATTTCCAGAACTTCGTCATTTTCACGAACTACGGCTTCTATGTGGACGAGTTCGTCCGCATGGGAACGGCGATCATGAATCAGGAGCCGAACCTTCTCATTCAGGACGGTCATCAATATACGCATCTGGCAGGGCCGGGCGGCATGATGATCCCGAACGCGGGTCTTGGCGCCCCGGAAATGACGGGAAATACCGAGCCCTCGGGCCCGATGCCGCAAATGCCCGCCTATCATCTTGCGCGCGAAGACCGCAACGGCATCACGCTCATCAACATCGGCGTGGGGCCGAGCAACGCGCGCAACATATCCGATCACATCGCCGTGCTGCGTCCGAACGCGTGGCTCATGCTCGGCCATTGCGCCGGGCTGCGCGAAGCGCAGAGGCTCGGCGATTACGTTCTGGCTCACGGCTACGTGCGCGACGATCATGTGCTGGACAAGGAGCTTCCTCTCTGGGTGCCGGTTCCGGCGCTGGCGGAAGTGCAGAAAGCGCTGGAGACGGTGGTGGGCGACGTGACGGGCCGCGCCGGTTACGAACTCAAGTCCGTGATGCGGACCGGCACCGTGGTGACGACCGACAACCGCAATTGGGAAATCGGCGGTTTTGCCGAACTGGTCACGCGCTTCAACCAAAGCCGCGCCATCGCCCTTGATATGGAATCTGCGGTGATCGCGGCCAACGGGTTCCGGTTCCGCGTCCCCTACGGTACGTTGCTATGCGTTTCGGACCGCCCGCTGCACGGCGAGATCAAGCTGCCCGGCATGGCCAACAGCTTTTACCGCCATATGGTCGATCAACATCTGCTGATCGGCGTAAAGGCGATGGAGCTTATGCGCGACAACACCGCCGAGACGCTGCACAGCCGCAAGCTGCGCAGCTTCGCCGAGACGGCGTTTCAGTAGGGGGATCGGGGTTAGAGGCTGGAGGCTAGCGGCTAGCGGGTTAAAATAAGGCCCTCTCCCCTTGGGGAGAGGAAGCAAAATCTTAGTCTTAGCGCTTGCTAAGGCTTAGATTTTGCAGGTGAGGGGTCAACTTTTACGTACCCCGCCCCTAACCCCTCCCCAAGGGGAGGGGGACTCTGCGGCGCTTACAGACAAAGGGGATTCCCAGTCCGATGTTTATGCCTTCCTTAATGCCAGTTTCAGGTCTTCCGGGAATGCCCACATGTTGGCGTTTAACGAACGTGTTTGACCTGTTCCCATTCGCGCTTAAGAACGGCATTTATAAGTCGGATAAGCTGTGATTTCCGCTCCCTGAACTTTTTGACGAGTGCTTCTTTGTCTGTCTTTCCTTCAAACATACATTCATCACAATCTAGCTTAAGTTTTTTACGCACTATTTTATCAATATCAAGGTCATAAATACGGTACAAATGTCTCAACAACGCGATCAATGCACGATGATCGAGTTCAGAGGGATTCAATAGCAATTCTACTTTAGCTAAAAGTGTTTTTTCATATTTTGGAACGGGAGTGACCTTTCTTTTTCGATCACCCCATTCCGGAATCTCATGAATCAATTTTGATAGCGCACCACGCAGCTCATTGATCCATTTTTGACGGTTGACGGAACGTGCGTAAATACGGCCAGTGTAAAGCACCCCGGCAAATGTGAGGAATACGCCAATGCCACCAATACCTACGCCGACGTTGTAAATTTGTTTCGAAAGGGGTTTGGCACCATATTGAATAATTAACAAAAATCCAGAACCCCATATAATAACACACAGAAAAGCAACCGTTACCTCCAGAAAAAGCCTGAGGACACCACAACTCCGCCATCTTTCAAGAAACCGACAAAACCAACATCCTCTCTTGTCACCTATGGGATCATCTTCCATTAATTTTTTGACCGCATCCCAATCTGGTGGTGGGCCGTTCGGTTTTGCATCTGATAAGTCCCACCATTTTTTCCGATGAACACGGATGAAATAGTCACATGCAAGCACGAGTAAGGCTCCTCCAATTAGGAGGTATATACATACGAGCATCATCAAGAATGACGGTGGAGGGTCGTTAACTATTTCTCTAACCAATTCAGTAAACTCGGCCGCATTTGTGGTAGTGGGTCAGTTTGAATTTATTCTGGAATAGAGAAAAACGGCGACTTCATGCCAAGCCGCCTATCGAAACGAGATATTGTTGTCGGGACAAGAAAGTTTGAGTGTTGAGAACCAACCTCTATAACCCATTTTTTCCCGTCTGGTGATATGATCTTTGTTACACTATGTGCTTGACCGCTCTTATTGTGCACTATGCCTTGCTGAACGGTACATCCCCCTTGTCTAGCCCAAGCTATATATTGACTTAGTGTAGGGTGACCACCAAAGGGATGACTGCTCATGATACTTACGCACTCAGAGCATAATTTAATTCACATTCTGGCGCGTTGTCGCCATCAGTTTTAGGGTTAAAATCCCCTGCACGCTTGTCCCATAAATCAAAATAGTGCTGTGGGGCTTTTTCTATACCAGAGAACGGCTCCCCATTGTTTTTTTCGCTTTCTTTTGCTTCAAGCATAAGCGCAAGGCGTAAACGCAAGTTTAGCGTCTCCAAATCTGGGGCTTGGGCTCCAATGTCATATTCTAAGCATTGTGCTACCCAAAGATCATCCTCTTTGAATGCGATAACTCTGATTTTAGTTCCTGTGGTCATTCCCATGTCCCCTTTTTTGATTCTTAAAAAATATAATATGATTGGTTTAATAAGTTCTAACCAACAATAAATCTATAACACAATTTACTAGCAAATTCAATGGTTTAATTATTGTTTATTTTCATAGGCTTCCGATTCATCAACCATCCGAACAATATCTTCCATTGACCAGAGCGTTTCGGACACGCTAGCCGCCATTGCAGGGCTAACGCGCAACGTCTGGTGAATGCGAGCGAAATTGTAGTGCATGAAATAGATCGCCAGCGCGTAAAAATGATTTTCAATCTTCTTTGAAAACGCATTTGTCAGGCGCGTAAAGCGGCGATTGCCCATGCGGATATTTAGGTTCTGGCGTTCGGCAAAGCTTGTACTTACCTGCTTAGGATCGGGATTGCCTCTTATTACCTCCTTGCGAGTGCCTACGCATTCGGCGGGGCTATAACGCTTCTGTCCCTCTGTGTTTTCGCCGTAAATCTTCACCAGCATGGCATAATCAACGTCTGTGCCGAATGCCGCCTCTACAGCCTCAATATAAGCCTTGTGGCCGTCACTGGTAAGCTGGACGCGGTTTGCAAGGCGGCTGGCAAGGTCAGAAATGAAAGCCTTGGCACACTCGCCGTCGCGGTTGCCGAGGTAGAAAGATGGGACAAGCTTTGTGTCGGCATCAATAGCTGTCCACGTCCAAACGTCGCCAGCCTCGCCGCGCTTATCTTCCGGCACGTTCTTGGCCTTGGCATAAACGAACGACCAGATTTCATCGACCTGTAGGCGCTTGCAGGGAAGATCGCGCAGGTTCTTATCCATGTAGTCAGCGCAAGCCTGTCCAGCATCAACTAGAAGCTTTGCAACGGTGTTTTTGCTGGCCCCTGTAAGACGAGTGATTGAACGGATCGACATTCCCTCGACCATCATACCGAGGATTTGTGCGCGTTTCTGTGTGGTCAGCCTGTTCATGAAAACATTATATGACTAATAATGCTTAGCGTCAAGCATATTCTTTCTATTAGATGGTAAAATGTTCTACCTTCTATTTTCATCTAACACATTGATTTGACTCAAAACTTTACTTTTGACTAGTAGAATCAATGAGTTATATAATCCAAAAAGGTGGAGGCAAACGGACTTGAACCGTCGGCTGCCAAGGTGGATAGCCCAGCGTGCCGCGAACCTGCTGCCCCCTACCGAGGGTCAATAGCCCTGCGGGATGAGTGTCGGCGTTACAGCGCCTTCACTCACCCGCCGATCCTTAGGGCACCCCGTGGATCATTGTTGGGGCGTCAAGTTCTTCTGATCATTACCTATCCTCCATAAAGCCACACATTAAGGGCGACCCGTCTCACCGGGTCGTTCTGCGTGTCACGACGCAGAATCTTCATCATCTGGGTAGATGAAATCGAGGGTATTCTGGAAGGCTTTCATAAACCGACTCTTCCCGGACCACTTACCGGGAGCAGGAAGTTCACGTAACAAACCGATAATTGCCGGGTGAATGCCCATCGGGCCGTCGCCGCCGCCGCCACGTGGCTTTTCCTGCGTCGGCGACTCTTTGCCTTCGGGGGCGCTGGGAGCAGTAATTGCTTGGGCTGGTCCACGAGCCGTGGCTATACCCCCTACAGGGGGCATGATAAGTTTTGTGCGCTCACCATTGTTTAGTGCGAAGAATCCGGCTTGTTCCGCAGATTCATAAAACACCCTAATCGCAGGGGCTATCCGTTCCTTTACAATCTTATATTTATGTTCAAAAAGATTCCGAAGCCCAACTTCTGGCGGAAGGGTTTTTCCTTTGGCTTCCTCATAGACTTGGGCGAATAGAGGAACGGCGAGAAATGCCCGTATCTTTGCATTTTCTGCATCTTCGGGCCTAACAGGAGCGATAATTGCATATGCTTGTTCGGTGAGGCTGATCCGATCTCCTTGGGACTCAACTAAACAAAAAAGCTTGGCCGCCGAAAGACGTGTAAGAAATGTGCCGTTGCGAACACCACTATAGCCTAAAAAAGATGCCAGTTGGTCCATGGTGCATACTCCACCGCCTCGTTCATGAATCACTGCGGCAACTTTGATGGACGTATCAAGATTGAAATATGGATATGCCGTACCAGATTGTGCGCGTACGCGCCTAATCTCAGGTTCTGGGTTGACTCGTTTTAGCTGTGTCATTTTACGCTCCTCGGTATGATTCTCTCCGAGGACAGTAAACGCTTGTTCTTATAATGCAAGACAAAAATGGTAATGATGGAACATATTCACTTTTTGTTCCACCTACTAGATGCGGCTTTTTTTGCTATCTTTTTGCGTTTATTAGAAGAAAGGGCTTTTGCCCTAGCCTTCCCCCCCCTCTGTCCCAAGGCAACGGCAGCGGGGTTCTTCCCATCGTCCACACGATCAACCGCTTGCCCCGTGGCTATATCGCCAATGAGCTTCGCCAGTTGGATCGGGTCACGCGGTCTTTTAAGTCGAGTGTCAGCCATGCTGACACAATAACATGGGCTGAAAATCCTGTCACCCTCACTTACGGGTCAAACTGACCCACTACCGCATTTGTCATCTATCCATTCCTTATCATCGCCATAATATAATATAACGCTTAAAATATAAGCACTATGACTACGTTATTGCAACCCCCCGTTCTGCTACAAGAATGCCTAGCCTCTAGCCCCTAGCCTCAGTAAAATGCGCTCATGACGCCATCCACATCATCCGAAAAAACCCGCACCGAAACCGACTCGTTCGGGCCGATTGAGGTTCCCGCCGCGCACTACTGGGGCGCGCAGACCCAGCGCAGCTTGCAGAATTTCCGCATCGGCGGCGAGCGCATGCCGCTGCCGCTCATTCATGCCTATGGCTTGCTCAAGAAAGCTGCCGCCCTCGCCAACATGAAGCTTGGCGTTCTCGACGCCAAAGTGGGCGAAGCGATCGTGAAGGCGGCGGACGAAGTCGTTGCCGGAAAGATGGACGGCGAGTTTCCGCTGGTGGTTTGGCAGACCGGTTCCGGCACGCAAACCAACATGAACGTCAACGAAGTGATCGCCAACCGCGCCATTGAGATTTTAAAGGGGGAAAAGGGCAGCAAAAGGCCGGTTCATCCGAACGATCACGTCAACATGGGGCAAAGCTCGAACGACAGCTTCCCGGCCGCCATGCACATCGCGGCGGCGACGCAAATCACGGACGCGCTTATCCCGGCGTTGCAGCATTTGCATGCCGCGCTGCTCAAGAAAACCGAAGAGTTTCGCGATATCGTCAAAATCGGGCGCACGCATTTGCAGGACGCCGTGCCGCTGACACTTGGACAGGAGTTTTCCGGCTACGCCGCGCAAATAAAAAACGCGGTGGCGCGCGCGAAGGACGTTCTTCCGCGTCTTTATCCGTTGGCGCAGGGCGGAACGGCGGTCGGCACGGGCTTGAACGCCAAAAAAGGCTTCGCTGAAGAATTCGCGCGGCAGGTTGCCGGGTTGACCGGCAAGCCGTTCGTCACTGCCGAAAACAAGTTCGAAGCTCTCGCCAGCCACGATGCGATGGTCGAGACGTCCGGCATGCTCAACACGGTGGCGGTAAGCTTCATGAAGATCGCCAACGACATCCGGCTGCTCGGCTCCGGCCCGCGCTGCGGTATTGGCGAACTCAGGCTGCCTGAAAACGAGCCGGGCTCGTCGATCATGCCGGGCAAGGTCAATCCCACCCAGTGCGAAGCCATGACGATGGTCGCGGCGCAGGTGATGGGCAACAATGTCGCCGTCACCGTGGCGGGCGCAAACGGCCATTTCGAACTCAACGTATTCAAGCCGGTCATCATCCACAATGTGCTGCAATCCATCAGGCTGCTCGCCGATGTGGCGCGGAGTTTCACGGACAATTGCGTCATTGGCATACAGGCGGACACCGCGCGGATCAGCCAGCTGGTAAGCAGTTCGCTGATGCTGGTGACGGCGCTCAATCCGCATGTGGGCTACGACAACGCCGCGAAGATCGCCAAAAAGGCGCACAAGGAAAACAAAACGCTGAAACAGGCGGCGGTGGAACTTGGCCTCTTGTCCGAGGACGATTTCGACCGCCACGTCCGGCCGGAGGATATGGTCCGGCCCGCGGAGTGATTTACCGCATACTTGCCATGACGTAGCTTTTCGGGGCGCCGCCGCGCGCCGCCGTTTTTTGCGGCGGTTTAGCGTCTTTTTGCGCGCCCGCCGCGTTTGCGGCAGTCAGGCGGGGCGTGCCTAACGCGTCAAGCAAGTCGACCGCGACAAGCCTGTATCCCTCCTGCAAGCTGCTTTCGATCTTCTCGTCAAGTTCGACCGTTTGAGGGCCTATGGTTCCGCGGCGGGAAAAATCTTTGTACACATTTTTCAACCGATTATTCTTGTCCTTCTTCGTAACGACGATGCCGATGTGGCTGATTTTTCCGCCTTTGTGCTTGAACCCGATCAGGGTCATGGCCGGGAGATCTCCGTTTTTAATATCGTTTTCGCTTATATAGCAACCGCCGCCCATGTTGCCGATCGTGTAAATGATTTCGTCGGCCGACCGGACGTTGAGGTTCTTCATCGCCTGAAGCATGTATGGATTATTTTTCGACTTGCTTAGGTAATCGACGGCGGCATGAATCCCTTTCAAGGCAAAAGCCGAGCAGTCGAGCGCATCATCGAAGGATTCGCCGCCCCAGCGATAGGGCGTGTTTTTCGCGTTAGCCTCGAGATAATCGTTAACGAAAGTTCCTATCTCGCCTTCGTTTTTATATCGGTGCGCCGCTTTACTTGCCGTTTTCGGCTTGGCGAACTTTCCTGTGTTGGCCCTGTATAAGGCAACCCATTCTTCCTGTGAGCGCTGCTCCAGTGCCTGACCGCGGCCTTTTGCCGCGGACTTTTTGTTTTTGACGGCCGGAGTTTTTTCCGCCCTTGTCCTGGCTTCGTGGAACGCCTTTTCTTTTTTATAAAATGCCGACCGCTGTTTATAATATGCCGATTGAGCTTCGCTATATTCCTTGCCGGACGCGTAGTTGTTTCTCTGCGGCATGGACGCTTGCTCATCGGCCTTCTGCGCCGTCTTGACCGCCGGACCGGCTTGTTGCGCGAGGCTTGAGGCGCCATGCATGGCGGCTTTCGACATCGGTGTGGCCAGAGCCGGGCTTGCGAAGAGGGCCGCGCCGCACGTCAAGATCGCGGCAAAGGCAAATATTTTCAGGGCGTTTTTAGCAAGGCCTTTGGCGGCTCTGCCCACGGGTCTGGTTATAGCGGCGGCTTTTCTGAAAAATTCGTACATTGCAATGCCTCAAAAATAAATTTCAGGAATAATTTTTTCTACAAAACAAGGTACTAAAAATAATTATTGTTATGATAGATACGACAATTCTTAATAAGTTTCAAGCAAATGCGTTCAATACAGTCACGAATAAGCGCTGCCGCATTAAACATATATAGCGTTCAGGAAGCTTGAGATTTTTACGATAGAAAGAGAAAACGGCGTTTTCGTGGCGCAATTTTCCGGTCCCGGCCGGATCGGTGGCCGTTAACTATAAGGCGGCGCTTTCGTGCGTTTTGGCCGGGATAAGTATTTGATGAGACGCGAAAAGATAAGCTAACATCCGTTTACCCGCGGCGATTCAGCACATTCGTCTACCGGTTGCCCGCGTTTTTATTTTTTAGCGCCGTTATTTCACCAGGACCTCTGACATGAAAAGCAAACCGTTGTTGCCGCTGGACGAGAACAGGAAAAATTTTACAAATGCCGAGGACGCCGTTTCCTACGTTCAGAAAATATTCCACGATGGCAGGCTTCATCTTCAGGAAAACTGGCAAAGGTTTGTCGAAGGCAAACAGTTGCGGCACAAAGTGTCCGCCTATTATCCCTATGTGGCCATCACAGTCGACTGGAAACATGTCGGGCGTCAACCCAAGCGCATGTCGCACGGGTTTGTCAGCTATCCCGGGCGTCATGTCGCGACGCTGACCCGGCCATTTTTCTTCGAAAAATACTACAAGACGCAACTCGCATGGCTGCTCAAGAACCACAAGGTTCCCATTGAAGTGGGCGTCAGCTCATGCCCGATTCCGATTGACTATGCGTTCGTGAACGGTCTGCCCGGCGAGGAAACGTTGACGCTGGAGCGGTACAGGAAGAAAAGCGAATATTTCGATCTCATCAATCTTCGTCACGAAGAAGACAACGCGGGTTCCGGGCATATGCTGGCTTTTGCCGGCGGCAACTATTCGCTTTCCCTTTTTTCCGCGCCCCACGTGGATTCAAGTTTGCGCCGTCTTGTGCACTACACCGGAACGGACCCGAAGGATTTTCAACGCTTTGTCATTTTCACGAATTTCGACGATTATGTAATCGATTTCAAACGCACGGCGCTGGAGATTATGAGTCCCGATGACGATCCGGCCGTCGCCGCATACCGGAGGCAGTATACGCGATTGGTCGGGCCGGGAGGATGCATAACGTATAACGCCAACAACGGCGACAAGAATCCCGAAAATCATCCGGTTTGCCGGATATCGCAAATGCCAACCTATCATTTATGCCGCGATGACGGGGCCGGCATTACGCTAATCAACATCGGCGTCGGCCCTTCGAACGCAAAAAACATAACCGACCATCTTGCCGTGCTGCGTCCCGACGCCACGCTTATGCTGGGGCATGCCGCGGGGTTGAGCCCGGAATTGGAAATCGGCGATTACATCCTCGCGCAGGCTTATTTGCGCCGCGACAAAATCCTGGACGACAAGGTTCCGACCGATGATCCCGTGCCGCCGTTGTCGGAAGTGCAACAGGCCATCGAGGCGGCGGTCAGGCAGATCACCAAACGCAACCGGAAAACGGTCAAAACCATCCTCCGCACCGGCACGGTCATTTGCGAACTTGACCGCAACTGGGAGCGCGGCGATATAAAGAAACTGGAGAGATCGATTAACGCCAGCCGCGCCATCGCGCTCGATATGGAATCCGGCACGATCGCCGCCAACTGCTTTCGTTGGTGCGTTCCCTACGGCACTTTGTTGATCAATTCCGACATGCCGTTGATCGGACGACCGAAAATGCCCGGGCCAGCCGGTCTGTTTTTTCAGCGTCAGGTAAGCCGGCATATGCAGATCGGCATAAGAGCTATGGAAATTTTACGCAAAGACCCGAATTTGCACAGCCGCAAGCTGAAACCGCCGCTTTTCGGCCGCGCGTTTTTATGATCGGGGGAAAATTCCTACGTATTCTGTTGAATGGCCCGCTTGGCCGCTTCGGCGAGAAAGCCGCTTCGTGTCATGCCGCGCTTGTGAGCCGTCACGTCGATGGCTTCCACCAAGCCTTCGTCGAGGCTGATGTTCAGCCGTACGGCCTTGCCGGGCAGGTCGGCGCGCACGAGAATGCGTCCGGCCTCCTTAACATCGGGGTCGCGTTCGATTTTATCGAGCGGGCGCTGTTTGGGAATGGCATCGCCGTCCTCGATCATCAACAAAAGATGTCCGCGCAAGGCTTCCTCGGCGTTGCGGGCCGCTTCTTCCATCGTCTTGCCGAAGCTGGTGCAGCCGGGCAGGTCGGGAAAAAAGACTCCAAAGCCCTTTTTCGCGCGTTCGATGATGGCGGGAAAGTATTGGGTGGTCATGGTCTTACCTGAGTTTTATGCCGCTCTGCCGTTCAATGTTTTTTAACGTGCCTATCGGTATGTCCTTAACGGGATGGGCCACCGTGACCTTGCCGTGCTTTACGGGATGCACAAAGTGATGATGGCTCCCCGTAATGCGTTTCAATGTCCAGCCGTCCTCTTCAAGTTTCATGATAATCTCACGGCTGCTCATGCTGCCGCGTGTGCGTCGTGTCATGACAATCCTCATTCACAATGAAAATTAGGCCTTCGGTGAAGAGGCGTGACACCAGTTTGTGTATTTATACACAAAATTTAGGATGTGTCAACAATTTATTTCCCCCTCTGCTTGCCCCATTGACCATAATTGCTTAGTTAATCATGCTGTTGTTAGAGGTGGTTAGGTATGTCACGGGGCGGATGAAGATGTTCATTCTAAAAAAATTGAGGGACTATGTGCATCAAAACATACGATCAATCATTGCAGCAGCAGTGTTGCTTCTCTTGCTGTACTGGTTGGGAAGTGATGTCACGTCAAGAACAAACTTTATAGTCTTTGGGTTCGCTTTCGTCGGAATCGGGACAGTGTTTTGGGACCATGCGCAAAGAGTTGAGGAATTATCAAAACGGCTGTTAAATGCCGAAACGGCACTAAATCGTATTGGCGATTCATTCTCTTATAGGTTGATTGTTGCCATAAAGCCGAAATGGTTCGAAATTCTACAAAAAATATGTGGAGAAAAAGATAAGTTCAAAGAGTTGATGGATGGAGGCGCTGAAAAGAATTTGGAAGAAGATTTCAGTTTTATCGAATTTTATGACAGCCTCAGCGAGCAAAAAATGTTGTGGTCTGATGTCCACAAGACTTTTGTGAAAGAATTTTTGGTTGCTGAGCCTTTGTTTCCGGAAGGAACTCAAGCATCGCAAATTGTAGCAAAAATGTTAAACGTCGGGAATTTTAGCAGCGTAAGAATATTGATTGCGCCGTCCAGTGTGTCGTTGTGGGATTACCATAATGATAAGGGTGAAAAAATTAGCCTTGATTTTTCACAAATTCCCTTCGATGAAATCAAACGACTATTGATAACAACTTCTCATAGGGATCCTTTTCTTACAATGAAGGGCATAAAAACATTTCCAACGTTTTTGCAAAGAAAATTTGATGAATACAATGTGAAATACAAACCCCACCCTTATTGGAGGCTTGCGCATATGAAGAATTATTTTGATGAGGAATTTGAAGATAAAAACAAGATCTTACCCGAGGGGCTTACGTTGTATGACAGCGAAGCCGATTGTCATGAATTTGAGACGGAATTTTATAAATTGACTTTGCATATCGATTTTTCCAAACACCCTTCGCTAATTGAGGGCTGGTAATGACCCCTCACCTGCAAAAACCAAGAACTTACTTTTCGCTTCGCTCAAGTAAGTCCATGTTTTTGCTTCCTCTCCCGCAAGGGGAGAGGGGTGCCAACGTCGAAGACGTGCATTGTTTCTGATACCTGATCCCTGCCATCTGCCTTCTGACCTAAACATCCACGTCCTTCACGAACCGCGCGTTTTCCTGAATGAACTGAAAGCGCAATTCGGCTTTGCGGCCCATGAGGCTTTCGACAAGTTGTTCCGTTTCCTTGATCGCCTCAAGCCTGTCCTCGGCGTGCGCGGGGGCCACCACGACGCGGAGGAGGGAGCGCGTGCGCGGGCTCATCGTCGTTTCACGCAATTGCGCGGGCATCATTTCGCCGAGGCCCTTGAAGCGGCTGGTCTCGACCTTACGCCCGTTGAACTCGGCTTGCAGCAATTCGTCGCGGTGCGCGTCGTCGCGGGCATAGACGGTTTTGCCGCCTTGCGAAAGGCGATAGAGCGGTGGCTGGGCGAGATAGAGCCGCCCGGCGTTAATCAACCCCGGCATCTCGCGGTAGAAAAACGTCATCAGCAGCGCGGCGATATGCGCACCGTCCACGTCGGCGTCGGTCATGATGATGACGCGCTCATAGCGCAGCTTTTTGAGATCGAACGCGCTGCCTATGCCGCAGCCGAGCGCCTGCACGAGAT
>JAQUPC010000014.1 GCA_028716765.1 Alphaproteobacteria bacterium
CTCCCTGACCCGCGCCAAAGGTTTCGCGGCGCAAGGCGCGGGCAAGGACGGGAAAGGGAATTTGACCGTCAGCTTTACCGTCGATCCCAAGGCTATCGTCAAGGATTTTGCCAAGGGCTCGTCGGTGGTCGTCGATATTTATGGCGCGGCTGCAGCCTTGAGCGCGAAGACGGAGCCCCCGATTCCGGAAAAATCAGGCGTGGACAAGGCCGCCGGCCAACCCGAAACCGGGGCCAAAACGGTTCAACCGGAAAGCAAAAACGTAACCGCCAAAACGGAGCCTGCGGCGGCCGTCCCATCGGAAGAGACGCCGAAGGCTGAAAAACCGCAAAAAGACGAAACACCCGCCGCGGCCAAGGCCGAGGTTCCTCTTGCGACGGCGGCTCAAATAGGCACGGAGCCCCTGCTGGCGGCGACGTTCGATCCCAAGGTTGCCGTGGGAGCCGTCATTTTCTCGCGGGGCGGTTATGGAACCATTCTTTTTGACCGGAAGATAGCGATGGATCGCGCGGCGTTGACCTCGGCCTCGCCGTTGCGCATCAAACTTGAGCCGGTTGATTTGCAGCACAATAACGGTTTTCGTTTTGTTTTGCCCGAAAACACGGATGTTCGTGCGACGCGGACCGGCACGGCGTGGAAAATTTTTCTCGTCAAAAAGGCGGACGAACCCGCCGTTTCCACCGGATTTGTGGCCCAGCCCGATTTTGCCCTCGGCGCGCGCGTCCTGCTGCCGACGACGGGCGCTCCGGACCCGGTGCGTTACATCGACCCGGTGGTCGGGGACGAACTTATTCTGGTGCCGCTTCGCGAAACATCGGCGTTCAGCATACCGCGGCGGCTTGCCGATTTTTCCGTTATCCCCGCGGCTCAGGGGCTTGTGGTCAAGCCCCTGCAGGAAAAAGTCGTGATCCGCACGTTTGCCGAAGGCATTGAAATTACGACGGAAGGAGGATTGAAGTTGTCTCCGGCCGGCGATACGGGGGCGACGCAGACAACAATCAGGAAAAAACGCGGCGGAAAAGGCGATCGTTTCTTTTTCGATTTTTCCTTGTGGAAGGGAAAGCCGAACGAAAGCTTTACCGTAACCCGCCAGAAATTGAGCCAAACGATTGTCGACGTTCCCGAGGCGGAACGCAATCTGGCGCGGCTTGAACTGGCCCGCTTTTATTTTGCCCGCGGCATGGGGAGCGAGACGTTGTCCCTCTTGTCCGTGCTGACGCGGCAATCGCCGGAACTCGTATATCATCCCGAGTTTCTGGCTTTGCGCGGCGCTGCGTACATACTGTCGGGGCATGCGCAAGAAGGGTTGCGCGACCTCGGCGATCCCGCGCTGAACGCCAATCCCGAAATTGAACTTTGGCAGGCTGTCGGGGCGGCCCAATTGCGCGACTGGCAAAAGGCGGAGGAGAAATTCAATTTTACCGAGGATGTTCTGACCACGTACGCCGAGCCTTTCCATTCCCGTTTTTCGGTGTTGGCGGTGGAGGCGGCAATCGGGATGGACAAGGACCGCGAGGCGGCCGAATGGCTGGAGCGGCTTGAAACGCAACCGCATTTGCCTGAAATCGAACCGGCCATGAAATATCTGCAAGGCGTTTTGCACAGCAAATCCGGCCGCGCCGACGCGGCCGAAAAACTGTGGCGCGAAGTCGCGCGCTCGGACGACCGTTTGTATAAAATTCGCGCCGAACTGGCTCTGGTCGATCTTGGCGTCGCCACGCGCTCCCTGACGCCCTTGCAGGCGGCGGAAAGGCTGGAAGGGCTGCGCTATGCCTGGCGCGGCGACGACCTTGAACTGGATATTTTGCACCGGCTGGGAACCTTTTATATCGAGGCGGGGAATTTCAAATCCGGCCTGTCGGTTTTGGCTCAGGCCGTACATCTCTATCCCAACAGTCCTTTAACGCCGCCGATACGGGCCGAGATGGCCAAGACCTTCCACGATATTTATCTTACGGATTTGGGAGCCAGGCTTTCGCCGGTCGAGGCTTTGACGCTTTACCAGACCTATCCCGAACTTTTGCCGTCCGGGGAAGAAAGCAACGCGCTCAAGAGCAATCTGGCCGAAAGGCTTGTGGCCATCGATTTGCTGGATCAGGCCGCCGGCCTGCTTGAGGAGCAGGTGAAGAACGGCCTCAAGGGCGAAACAAAAGCCCGCATTGGCGCGCGTCTGGCGGCGATCCGGCTTCTCGATCGCAAGCCCGGCGTGGCGCTGACGGCGCTTGATCTAAGCCAAAGCGACATTCCGCCCGGCACGATTTCCGCCGATCTGGAAAACCAGAGGCAGCTTTTGCGCGCGCGCGCGCTGTCGGATCAAGGCAAGAACGACGAGGCTTTGGGGCTGTTGCAAAACAACACGAGCAAAGCCGCCATTATGCTGAAGGCGGATATAACCATGCGCGCCCAGAGATGGGCCGAGGCCGCCAAGGTTCTGCTCGATCTGATCGGCACGCCGCCGCGGGCGGGCGAGCTTTTGACGCCCGAACAGGCGCAATGGCTCGTCAATTGCGCGATCGCGCTTTCGCTTGCCAACGATCTTTCGGGGCTCGATCATCTGGCCATCGATTTCAGCGCGGCGATGGCGGGCACATCGCAGCGCGACACGTTCCGGGTTCTGACAAGGCCTGAAAAAATCGGCCAGATGCGCGACATCGCCGCGGCGCAGGCGAAAATCACCGAAGTCGATATGTTCCGGGGTTTTCTCGACGCCTACCGCAGCAATCCCGAGGCGAAGAAAGACAAGGATAAGAAGAAATAATTTTGCTTCCGTTTTTGGAAAGGGAAAAGCTCAAAACGGATGTCTTATCGAATACCCCCGTAACCCGCCGTTTTCTGAAAAATTAAACTTTCCTGCCGCAAGGTCGAAGCGTGAACTTGCGGGAAAACGACATGACCTTTCAGACATTCCGCCGCGCCTTGTATGCCGCGCTTCTTTCCGGCGGCGTTGTTCCGTTAACGGGTTTTTTGTTCGTGGTCCCGTTCCGGGATCATGCGGCGGGTTTTGTCATTATAGCCGCCGTCATTTTTGCGGGCGGATGGTTTTTGTGCCTTGCGCTTGCGTCTTTGCTCTTCAAGGAACGGCAGGAAGATCATCCGGCAGCGGGCGAAAGCGCGCGGCAGGATAAAGACAACGGTTTTCGCAGCATGGCGCGCGAGACCGCCGGGCAGATCATGTCCAAAACGCGGAGTCTTGCCATGTTGACCGACGTGCATCAGCAGCGGGCGAGCGAGACGACGTCGGCGGCGGCGAAAGTCACGGAGAGCGCGACGGCGATCGCCAGCGCTATCGAGGAAATGAACGGCGCCATTCAGGAAATCGGCCGCCAGGCCGACGAGGCTTCGCATGCCGTGGAAACGGCGGTGGGCAAGGGGCAGGGCGCCGGGGAATCCGTCGCGGCGCTGACCGGGCATATGAGCCGGATCACCGCCGTTGTCGAGTTGATCCGCTCGGTGGCCGAACGCACGAATCTTCTGGCGCTGAACGCGACGATCGAAGCGGTTCGCGCGGGTGAACACGGCCGCGGGTTTGCCGTGGTCGCGCAGGAAGTCAAAAGCCTCGCCAGCCAGACGGCGGACGCGACCAAACAGATCGAAAGCCAGATCAGCGAGGTGCAGGCGGCTTCGAAGGACGCGCAGGAGCAGATGCAGGCCGTCAAGCAGGCCATTCAGCAAATCAACACCGTAACGCTTGCCGTCAAGGGCGCTTTGCAGCAGCAAGCCGCCGCGACCCGCGAGATGGCCTCAAGCGCCCAGACGACGACGGCGGCGACGAACGGCGTCACGGCGGGAATCTCGCATCTCCTCGTGACGACCGAGGAAATCCGCCGCGCCTGCGAGGGGCTGGCCGGGCAGGCGCAGAGCCTTGATCCGCTCGTTAACCAAACGGCTGGCTCATAAGCAAGCCTATACGATGCGGACGATTTTTGTTTTTTCACATTCGGATGTCTGATACTTTTTTGAGGTTGAAATAATGAAGCAGGATTTTGAAAATCATGAGCGGCAAGGAAGAACGCAAAAACTACAAAGAAACCGTTATTGAGAACCTTGCCTATCTGACAAGAGAGCACTTTGAAAAACTCGAGGGGGAGGGTAGCGCTTCCGTGCTCGGGTGGGAAGCCGGCCTTGCATGGTTTAGCAAGGAAATATTTGATGGCCGCGCTTCGAAACTCTTAAGTCACGAAGGCGTTCTTAAAGGTTTCTTCGACCTCGTTTTAAGCAACGACCCTGACAGGGAGCGTGAAGGCGTTCGCGTTCTTCACGCCCTTCTTGATGTGGGTGCCGGAGAAAAGGTGGCGGCGGCGAAGGGTTGCAAAGCCGTCGTGGAAAAACTGATGAAAAAACCTTTTAATACACAGGCGGGAAAAGCCGGCAGAGAACTAAACGAATATCTTGAAGCGGCAAGACGTTCCGCGCCGCCCGTGCCGAAAGAAAGGCAAGCCGTTTTGCGGCAAGGCTGAAGCGCTTTTTTTTCATAAGCGTAAATATTCAAGGTCTTCGCCGCAACAAAAGAACGCGGTCGCGTTTGTGAAGCGCCCGCAAAAAATCGCAAGATATTGATCGCCGCAATGCGCAGCGCAGGAATGCTGCGCAGCTCCGCGAAAAAAAGTAACGATGCGATATTCCCAACGCTTCGGCATCCCGGCCATCTATGGTAAAGTTAGGATGGATAGACTGGCGGGCTAATGATGACGGAAGAACTTATTAAATCGGCTGCCGCTCTTCTTTGCGACGACGATCCCAAATGCAGGACAAAGGGCGTGCGGCGGCTTGTGGGCCTCTGTTGCATAGACAAACGGGCCGTAGAAGTCGCTAGAACGGAAGGTGTGCTCGATCATGTTTTCGCGCTGGTCAAAAGCGATGATCTTAAAAAAGAAGGCGATGGCGCTCTTGTGTTGCTGTCCATTTTCGAGGGGGCGCGCGAGGAGTTGACCGGCCGGGCTGATTTCCACCCCGCTGTCGCCAAGCTAACCGGCAGCCAAAACGTCTTTTCGCAGAGCGTGGGGATGGAATTGCGAAGAGTCCTGTCGGAAGGGGGGCTTGGCCCAACGCTTTTGCCTTTGATGCCTTCAAGCCCGGAGCCAAAATAAGCCGCTTGACCGCCGCTATCTTGCAAAACTGATCCGCCGGTAACTCAACGCTTCGGCAATGTGAACGCGGCCGACGCTTTCATTTCCGGCCAGATCGGCGAGCGTGCGCGCGACGCGCAGAACGCGGTGATAGCCGCGCGCGGTAAGCTTCAGCTGTTCGCTGGCCTGCGTAAGAAGATTGCGGCCGGCCTCGTCCGGCGCGGCCACTTGTTCCAGCAATTCGCCGTCGGCTTCGGCGTTGGTGCGCACGGTTTTGGCGTTATCGCTTGCAAGCCGCGCGTAGCGTTCGGTCTGGACGCGCCGCGCTTCCATGATGCGCGCGGCGACGGCGGCGGAATCTTCGCGCGGCGGCGGCAGGCTCAAATCCGCCGGGCTTACGGCCGGAACGTCCACATGGCAATCGATGCGGTCGAACAGAGGGCCGGAGATGCGCGCCTGATAATCCAGAGCGCACTTCGGTGCACGGCCGCAGCTTTGCGCCGGATCACCGAGATGGCCGCAGCGGCAGGGGTTCATCGCCGCGATAAGCTGCACGCGCGCGGGATAGGTCACGTGATGATTGGCGCGCGCCACCACGGCGCGGCCCGTCTCGAGTGGCTGGCGCAGCGACTCCAGAGTCTGGCGCTGGAACTCGGGCAACTCGTCAAGGAACAGAACGCCGTTGTGCGCGAGCGAGATTTCGCCCGGCTTGGCGCGAATGCCGCCGCCTACCAGCGCGGGCGTCGAGGCCGAATGGTGGGGATCGCGGAACGGACGGCGGCGGAGCAGCTTGCCGTCTTCCAGTAAACCGGCCAGCGAATGGATCATCGAGACTTCCAGCGCCTCGTCGGGCGCCAGCGGCGGCAAGAGGCCCGGAAGGCGCGCGGCCAGCATGCTTTTGCCCGCGCCCGGCGGGCCTATCATGAGAAGGTTGTGGCCGCCCGCCGCCACGACCTCGAGCGCGCGCTTGGCCGTCTCCTGGCCCTTGATGTCGCGGAGGTCCGGGGTGGCGCCGTCCTCCTCGCGCACGCGCGGCTCGGGCCTCGCCAGAACCTGCGTGCCCTTAAAGTGATTGATGAGCGCCAGCAGCGAAGGGGCTGCAAGCACGTTTAAATTTTCGCTGGCCCAGACCGCCTCGCCGCCGTTTTTGGCGGGGCATATCAGGCCGCGTCCGTTGGCGTTGGCCGTCACGGCGGCGGGTAAAACGCCCGCCACGGGGGTCAGCGCGCCGTCAAGCGCCAGCTCGCCCAGCGCCGTGAATTGCCCCATTTCCTCTTTCGGCAGGATGCCCATAGCGGCCAGCGTGGCGAGAGCAATCGGCAGATCGAAATGGCTGCCTTCCTTCAAAACGTCGGCGGGAGCGAGGTTGACGGTGATGCGCTTGGCGGGCAGGGCGAGGCCGAGCGCATGCAGCGCGGCGCGCACGCGCTCGCGGCTTTCGGCCACGGCCTTGTCCGGCAGGCCGACGATGTTGAAGACGACCATCCCCGTGGAAAGCTGCACCTGCACGTCGATGTCGAGAACGTTCGTGCCTTCAAACGCAACCGTGGCAACGCGAGCGACCAAGGGAAAAGGCCTTTGGAAAAAAGGAAAGCAGGAGGCGATGTGGTAACATTCTATTACAAGAGGGGCAAGTCTTTGCTCCTGAACCGGTTATTGGAATCCGGTGTTGTCAAGGCTTGTTGAAATAAAAGAGGACTCCGAATCAGGTTGGGAAAAATGCTGCCGCCAGGAGATCCCGGAAGCCGCATGTCTTCGAAAAGCATTGATTTGCCTTAAGGCTCCGGCACTCTTGCCCGGATAGTTAATGTGGCATAAAACAAGGCACTAGGAGCAAACGCTTCGCAAAGACGGTTTATGGTAAGGGAGAACATATGGCGCGTAAGACGGTTTTTGTGGGCGGCGCGATGCGGTCGGGCACGACGATGCTTTATGGGCTCGTATGCTCCTCACCGCAGACGAACCCGATAATGAATGAATGTCATTATTTGGCCGAACAAGTCGGCCTTTACCGCCACTGGGTTTCGTTGGGCTTGGACAACAACATACGCGACCAGTACTTTACAAATCTTGAGGAATTCAAAACATATTCGCGTGAACTTATCACAGCCTTGATCGATCGTTTTTACGAGCGCCTCGTACCGCATGGTATCCTTGTGCTGAAAAGCCCTTTGCTGAGCCAGTATTTATGGCAGGTGCATGAGCTGGTTCCCGATGCCCGCTACATTATAAGTGTTCGCGATCCCCGTGACGTTATCGCATCCATACTTGTTACGGCAGGAAAGATCAAAGACTGGAAGAAGGAAGCAAGAAAGCAGCATTGCTTTGGTTTTTTGGCGGATTGGGGAAGAGACATGACCAAGCTGTCCAATTACTTTCTGTCTTTTTATCGTCCTGCACTTGTCATTGAGCCCATCGTCGGCGATCGTTTGATGTTTGCGAAGTATGAAAAGGTAGTTCAGGACATTCCGGGGACCGTAAAAAATGTCGCCGGCATTCTCGGAATAGAACCTTGGGAATTCGACAACACAAAGCCCTGGTATCCCGAAACGACAAAGCCCTTGCGGCAAGAAGAAGTGAACAATTGGACAACGGACCGTTACTTCGAAACGATTTCCGGCAAAAGCGTCGGTAATTTCAAAACGGCGTTCAGTAACGAAGAGTTGGCGGTTATCGAACGGATCTGTGCCGATTATATGACAAAGTTCGGCTATGAACCTGTGGCTTCGGCCTGAGACCCCGTATTCCGGTTAGACCTTGCCCCGACGGCCCGGGTGACGGGATTCACTTGCGGTCCCTCTGATCCGAAAGCCTTTTTATCTTCGGGTCGTCCGGGCCGGGGCAGCGCAAGATGCATTTGAGGGGCGTTAAGGGAATAACGGCCCGAAGATTGGCTCGTTTCTCGATAATTTTTTGATTGTATATTTCCGCTAAACGCAGGGCGGCCATATGAGCTGCGAGATGTGCCCGGTGGGAACCTCTGGCGTCGTGATCCGTCTTCTCGAAAATTTCGGTAGGATGCAGACGCGTCCATGCCCGGGCGGGACGGTCCATGTACAGCGAGCGCCACGTGCCGGGATAATTATATTCTCCGTCAAACCTGTAGTCCCTGGAATTGCAAAGATAAACAAGCCCCCCGGGACGAAGCTGATCGTCGAAGAGCTTCAAGTAGGCATCGACGTGGTACTGGTTCATTTCCTGAAAGCTGGAAATGTTGATGGCGATATCGAACGTACTGTCTTTAAGCTGATCGATATGCCACGAAGGCATGACGTAAACGTCCCATTGGCCTGGGGCGTACCGATCGCCCGCGTAAGAAAGCCCGATTTTAAGTTCGGGATAATGGGTTTTCAGATATTGATAGGCGAACACGAGCGAGGTCGGAACGGCGTCTACTAAAATGTATTCCATGTCCCAATCGGTTAAATAGCGCATCGTTTCAAACAAGCGCCCGTATCCGCCGCCCACTTCGAGAATACGCGTTTTAGGAGGCGAATCCGGCGACCGTTCGTAAAAAGCGGTCATGAGAAGCGTATCGATCATGCTGTGCAAATCCGCGGCCAAAGCGTCGGGCATGGAGCACATGTAATCAAGGCGGTCGCCTATGCCGAGATGATCGAGAACTTTTATGTATTCGATCATGTCTTCAATATATGTTGGCGAAGCAATCAGATTTCCGGGCGGCGACTTCTGGTTTTCTTCAATGCGTACACGGCCCCAACCAAGCCATGGAATAATGGCCCTTTGCATGGTTTGAACTTTTTCATAATTATATGACCAGCCGTCCCAAGGCTTCATGGGTCCGGCGTTTTCCCCGAGGTCGTCCGTAATTTTTTTCAATAATACGTTATCGGCGGCGACGTCGAATCTTCCGCTTTTCCAGATGCGATTTTTAAAGTTTTTCTTTGCTTCCATTTCGGCAGTTCCTTGTGGTTATCGAAGGATAGAAATTAAAAATAAAGAGAAGGAGACGGGAAAATCGAAGGGCCGTCAGAATCTACCCCAATGACAGGGGTTCTGGAAGGCTAATAAGTATAAACTAAATAGAGGTTGTTGACCTTTTTTTCTGAAGCTTCAGCGCCCTATTGTAGACCTCGCTTTTTTTAATGCCGGTGGTTGAGGCGACGTGCGCCACGGCGTCGCGAAGGGACATGGCGCGGAGGGCTTTTTTGAGTTCGGCATCGAGCGTTTCGGAAGAAGCGGCGGCGGCCATGCTTGCCGCTTTCACCGGCGGGCCGATGAGGATAACGATCTCGCCTTTCGGCACGGGAGCGTCGCGATAGTGCACGGCCAGTTCGCTTAAAGAAGACGTCCGGACTTCCTCGAACAGTTTAGTCAACTCGCGGCAAACGGCAGCCTCGCGATTGCCGCCCAAAACTTTTTCCATGTCGTCGAGCGACGAAGAAAGACGGGAAGGGGCTTCGTAAAAAACAAGCGTTGCGGAAACTGCTGCCATTTCCGTCAAGGCTTTTTGCCTTGCAGTTTTCTTTGGCGGCAGGAATCCGGCAAACATAAACTTGTCCGTCGGCAATCCGGCGGATGACAATGCGGCAAGAAGCGCGCTTGCGCCCGGAATGGCCGTTACGCTGAATCCTTCGGCGCGGCAAGCCTGCACAAGTTTACACCCCGGATCGGAAACGAGCGGCGTGCCCGCGTCGCTTACCAGGGCCACGGCTTCGCCGGACGCGATCCGCGCCAGAAGGGCCGGGCGGCGTTCATCGGCGTTATGATCGTGATAGGAGACAAGCGGTTTTTTAATGCCGAAGCGATGCAGAAGCCCGCCCGTTACGCGCGTGTCCTCGCAAGCGACGGCATCGGCGGCCATCAGGGTTCGCAGCGCGCGCAACGTTATGTCGCCAAGATTGCCGATGGGGGTCGAAACCACATAAAGCCCGGCGGGCAGTTTACTTGTTTCCGTTTCCCCGCTAGCCTCCAGCGAGCGGCGGGCCCACGCGGAGTAATCGAACGATGTTTTCTGTTTTTTCCCGGTCATACTCACCGAATTTTCCTTCCGTGTTGCGGACGCTAGTTGCTTGCCTCTTGTTGGCGCTGTTGCTTTCCGGCTGCACGACCGGTTGGAGCAGCTTCGATAACCTAGTGCAAAGCAGCCCGTCACCTCAAACGCAAACCGCGCAGCAATCTGCCGCCGGCGCCAAAACAGCCGTAAAACCGTCCAGTCAGGCCGCGGCGAACCGGGCTTCAGGGTCTTCCGGTATGGCAAAATCGCGGTTAGAGAGCCAGCCGTGGCCTCCGGGCATGGGCCAGCCTTACCCGTCCGGCGGCGCAAGCGCGGGAATGCAAACCGCTATGGCTGTGAACAGGCTGCCGCAGGCTCCTCAACCATCCGCCACGCAACCGCTGCACAGCGATAAAATACAAGTGGCGGCGCTTCTGCCTCTGTCGGGAAAGAACGCGCCGCTGGGACAGGCGATGATGAACGCCGCGCAAATGGCGGTGTTCGACGTCGCGCCGTCCAACTTCGAATTGATGCCGCGCGATACGGGCGGCAGCGCCGAAGGCGCTCTTAATGCGGCGCGCGACGCCATCGCCAGCGGCGCGCAGCTTTTGATCGGTCCTTTGTTCGCGGCGGACGTCGCGGCGGTCAAGCCCGCCGTTCAGACCTCGAACGTCAACATGCTGGCGTTGTCCACCGATGTTTCGCTGGCCGAGCCGGGCGTTTACGTCATGGGCTTTGCCCCCGCGCCACAGGTCGAGCGCGTCGTTAGCTATGCGGCTTCGCAGGGCGCGCACCGCTTCGCGGCCCTCATTCCTGCAAACGCTTACGGCAAGCTGGTGCAGCAGGCTTTTGAAGAGACGGTCAGAAAATCAGGCGGCACGATCGTGGCAATGGACAGTCCGGCGCACGTTCAGGCTCTGGCGGAAAAGCGCGACCAGATCGACGCCCTTTTGCTTCCGCTGGGCGGCGAGGAATTGCGCCAGACCGTGAACCATCTGGCATCCCTTGGCCTCGATCGCAACAAAGTGCGTTTGCTTGGCACGGGATTGTGGGACGAACCCGGCCTTGGCGGCCGGCTGGAGATGCTGGTGGGCGGTTGGTACGCGGCGGCGGAACCCGAAGCGCGCGAGCACTTCGTTAGCAATTACAAGAAAACCTACGGACAGGAACCGCCGCGTCTGGCTACGTTGACGTACGACGCCACGTCGCTGGCCGCCGTTCTTGCCACGCAAGGCGGACATTTCGACCGCGCTTCTTTGGCGAACCCGAGCGGGTTTGCGGGCATCGACGGCATTTTCCGCTTTACGCGGCAAGGACTGGCCGAACGGGGCCTTGCGGTCAACGAAATTACGGTCTCGGGGAGCCGGATCATCGATCCTGCGCCGTCCACGTTCGCGGGCATAGCCACGGCGGCGTATTAACGCCGGGTTAGCTTTCCTCTCTTTACGTTATTTGCGGCGGTTCTTTGAAAGCAAATCTGTCGCCCTGCAATATAAACCGGAAGTAACTGGCATCCGCAAACGCGTTTTTAACAATCCAGTCCGGCAGCTTCAGTATATCCTTCGCGGCAGCCGGAAGATCCTCAATGCGGCGGGGCAGGAAAAACCAAAACATGGACGGTACGTGATAGAGGCACGATTTAAAGCCCCATTGTCCAAATAGTTGCTGCATAGACCGGTTGGTGAAAAAGGCTATATGAACTTCCGGAACGAAATAGCCCCATTTCGGATCGTTGGGCACTTCGTCGCAAATCAAGGTGTGCAGGGCAAAAACGCCTTCGGGAGATCTTAACCGGACAATCTCATCCAGAACCCGGCGTTCACGGACATGCTCGAACATGGCGCTGTTAATGACCAGATCGAAACGGCCGGGTCTTATAGCATCATCGTCGAGATAGCCTGTCGCGTCAGGAGGAGGATATTTGTCGTAGTTTCCGATCACAAGTCCGTGCCGGAGAAGTTCTTTCGCCAAATTTCCCTGGCCGCAGGCGTAGTCGACCCAGGGCCGCTGTTGAGGGATGACGCCGGCCTGCGCAAGAGCCTGAACGCCCTCCGCTTGAGCAACGTAAGGAACCCCCGACTCGGTGCCGGCGCCGCCTGTGCCGAAATGGTACTGATGAAATGTTACATTCAGTTGTGCCCACTGTTCCTCGGTCATGTGACGGTGCGTATGGGATTGGACGAACCCGCATTTGACACAACGAACATACTCGACTTCTCCCAATCCCATGCTGTCGAAGCGCTTGCGGAAATAAGGCAACATTTCGCCGCCGCATACGAAACAAGGGGCAACGTTGCCCGGTTTTATAGAGGAAGATGGCTGGGTCATGAAATCGGCCATAAGCTTGCGTTCGAATCTTGGAACTTTCGCAAACGGTAGTTCCGCCGCCGCTGTCCTGCAAGCCATGTGCGCAAGAGTTTGCATATTCAGGCTTTCTGCAGCTTTCCCGAGCAGATTCCTTCGACTGCAAGCGCAAAAAATTTATTCCCTAAAATTGTATGCAACTCATTTCGCTTGGCTGTAACGGGGGCTGTTTTGAAGGCTGCGTTTGTTCAACTGCTTCATTTTCTTCGATTTTCCCGGATAGGAAGAAAATATCTAAAATTTAAGATAAATTGCTGAAAATCGTTGAATATCAATATGTTATGACACAATATTCAGGCTTTCTTAACCGCTTGCCCGTATTCTGAACTTATAAAGATCGGAGATTATTATGTTATCACTCATTTTAAGCGCCATTACCCCTCAAACGGCTTTTACGGCCTTGCAGGTCGCGGATTCGTTCGCTGAAACCGAATCTTATGCGCCTGCGCCCGTAGCCCCTCGCGCCGCCGCCGCTCGTCCGAACAAGTATGCCGCGCTCAAGGAACCGGCCCCGCATCACCCTACGACCAACCTGGGGCGCCGTTTTCGTCATGCCCAGTATGCCCGGCTTGCGGCTTAACCTTTCCGCCACAGGCCTAGACTCGGCGTTAGCTTGCTGCTAAACAGCGCCCTTGCGCAATTGGCGGGTGATTAGCTCAGTTGGTAGAGCAGCTGACTCTTAATCAGCGGGTCGTGGGTTCGAATCCCCCATCACCCACCATTTTCCAAACAGTTGAACCAAAGCGGCGATGCGCCGCTTTTTCTTTTTTTCCTATGTAATAGTGCAGAAACAAGGTCCGGCGCTTGCAACATTCATGCTGTTGCAGTAATGTTCGCGCGCCGTTTTACTTCTTTTTGTTCCTTCCTGGTGCTGTGCCGTGTCGTTCAGAAAAAAAACCGGAAAATCGCCGTTTCTTCTAAAAGCCTATTTTGCCGCCAAGGGCATCCATCAATCGCTTAGCGCCTACGAAGGAGCCGGTTTTGAACGCGCCGAGCGCGGCGGCGACCTCGTCATCGATCCGGACGTCACGAAGATTCTGGAACATATAGCCGCTGGCCGCCGCTCTGAATGCCGGACGATCCTCAGGGCGACGCCGGAGGAACAAGCCGAGCTGGCCAACATCGACGAAATCCACACGGTAAGCGGCCGCTTTCGCGGCGTGATGTTCGGGCATCCGCTGAGCAGGGCCGAAAGCCGCATGCTCAAGGAGCAGGAGAAAATTTTCCGGCAAAACTGGAAGGGCAAGGATTCCTTCAGGGCCTTTACGATCGTCAGCTTTTACTATCAACCGTTCGAACTTCCCCTGCAAAAGAACATCAAGAAGCTCTCTGCCGCGGAGTTGGCGCGTTATCTGTATTTTGTGATGCGGCAGCCGCACATTATGCAGGAAAGCGACGAAGAGAAGTACATCGATTATTACAGGCAAATGACGGACTGGCTGCTTGAGATCATCAAAGAGTCCGATTCATGGGAAAAAAGCCGGCAAGGCATGCTTCTCAATCTCATAAAGTGGACGTTGACGTTCGGCGCCTGTTACTATGTCGACCGGCCAACGGGCGATCTGGTCCGTGCGCGCGGACGGATCGTGAAAGCGTTGAGGCAAAGAACGCCGTCCTACAAAAAAGTGCGTGCGTTCCGGCCGAACGCCGCTCCGGCCAAGGGCAGAACCCGGCTGCGTCTCGGCATTCTTTCCCGCAACATCGGCGACTACACGGATACGCGGGCTCTTTACGCCATGTTCGGATCGTTCGATCCGAAGCGCTATGAAATTTACTGGTATTCGCTGGACGTTGTCGACCCCACAACCGTAAGCGATGTGGAATTTTTCCGTAAGCTCTACGGCTTCATTTATAAAACCGTTTCGCTTCGGGGCGACGGCGCCAAAAGAGCAAGGCAAATTCTGGAAGACGATCTTGATATACTGGCCGTGGGCACGGCTTATAGTTTCGGTGCGCAGGATTTCGATCAAATGCTCTCCTGCCGTTTGGCCCGCGTTCAGGTCAACCTAAACGGTCTGGTGCCGGGCAGTTCGGGCTTTTCCAGTTACGATTATTTTGTCGTGCCCGGGGCCGATGCCGCTTCTCTGGCCAACTACCGTGCCGAGAGCACTGAAACGCTTAAAATTACGCCGGATCCGTCGGTTTGGTACGAAAAGCAGCCGGCTGTGAAACCGGACAGGGAGATTACCCGGGCCAAGCTGGGCATTCCTCATAACGCAGTCCTCTATTGCGCGAGTTCGGCTGCCAACAAGCTTATGCCGGGGACTTTGCGCACGTGGCTCAATATTCTCCGGAAAGTTCCGGGCAGCTATTTGATGCTCTGTCCCTTCAATCCGGCATGGGGCGGCTATTATATCGGCCTTACGTTTCTTGCGCGCTTGCGGGCTTTGCTCGAACAATACCCTGACATCGATTCCAAACGCATCGTGATCATACGGCAAATGACGCCTGACGAAAGCGTCCGCGTGCTCATGCAGAGCGACGTCTATCTCGGAATCTTTCCGCACGGAGGGGCGACCACGGCCATTACGGCTTTACGCTACGGCATCCCGATGGTGGCAAGAAAAAGCCGCTGGCTTCGAAGCACGAGCGATCCTTCCATCGTCCGCAGCCTCGGCCTGGAAGAACTTATCGGCGAAGACAACGGCGGGGTTACGGCCATTGCCGCAAGACTCGGCCTTGACCGGGCCTATCGCAACCGCGTGAAAAGGCTCGTCGCCGAACGCGTTGAACAAGCGCCTTTTTTCAACCACATATACAACTCCAGGCGGCTGCAAGCCGTTTTCGATGAAATGGCGGTTGAAAAAGGATTGATAAAAGCACAAAGTTTTCCCCGGATTCTCAAATCGGCGTAAAAGTCATGTCCCTTAGCGACTGCAAGATTCTGCAATTGCGTAAAATAGAAGAGCGGCGCGGCAATTTGACGCCCGTCGAAGCGCTTCGCGACATTCCTTTCGAGATCAAGCGCATTTATTATCTTTACGACGTCCCGGGGGGGTCGACTCGCGCCGGCCACGCCCATAAGGCGCTGCACCAGTTTTTTATCGCCATGAGCGGCAGCTTTGACATTACGCTCAAGGACGGAGCTGGCGAACAACGTTATCATCTCAACCGTTCCCACTACGGATTATACGTTTCGCCCATGATGTGGCGCGATCTCGATAATTTTTCCTCCGGCGCGGTGTGTCTTGTATTGGCGTCGGATTATTACGATGAAAACGATTACTTCAGGAATTATGACGATTACCTCGCGGCTTTGGCGCAACAAAATTCATGACGAAACCGGCGCTCGCTTCCCTTGATGATCCCGTTCCCTTCGTCGATTTAGGGATGCAACACGAGGCCTTGCTGCCGGAGTTTGAGGCTCTTTTGCGCGACGTGGTCCGTCAATCCATGTTCATTCAGGGGCCTCACGTTGAAATCTTTGAGAAAGCTTTTGCCAAATTTCACCACGTTCCCCATGCAATCGGTTGCGCCTCGGGCACGGATGCCCTGATTTTGGCGGCGCGCGCATTGGACTTGAAACCGGGCGATGAAGTGATCTCGGTTCCCAACACATGGATTTCGACGATTTTCGCCATTAGCCACACGGGCGCGACCCCCGTGTTGGCCGACGTTGATCCGCAAACGGGGCAGATCGACGTGAAAGCGGCGGAGAAGGCCATAACGCCGCGGACCAAAGCCGTTTTTCCTGTTCATATGTTTGGCCATCCCGCCGACCTAACCGCGTTGGCCGCGCTATGCCGTAAGCACAATCTGGCCCTTGTGGAAGACACGGCACAGGCCGTGGGCGCTCAATTCGACGGCAAGCTTTGCGGCACGGTGGGCGATATCGGATGTTTCAGTTTTTTCCCGAGCAAAAACCTCGGTTGTCTCGGCGATGGCGGTTGTGTTCTGACGAAGCGGGGTGACCTAGCCGAGCGTTTGCGGCGGCTTGGCGATTATGGGCAAAACCCGCGCTACACGCATAACGAAATCGGCTACAACTCGCGGCTGGACACTTTGCAGGCAGCTTTTTTGCTGGCCAAGCTGCCGCATTTGCCTTCGTGGACCGAAGCCCGCCGCCGCATTGCGGCCCGATACAATGAACTTCTGAAAGACCTACCGGTGACAACGCCCCATGAGCATCCCAAAGCCAGGGCCGTTTATCACCTTTATGTTATCGAAGTTGAGGAACGCGACGCTTGTCTTGACTATTTGCGTCAGAACGGCGTTATGGCCCAGATTCATTATCCCAATCTCGTGCCTTTTCAGCCCTGTTACGCCCGTCTGGGCTATAAAAAGGGCGATTTTCCCGTGGCGGAACGCCTTAACAGCCGTATTTTGTCCTTGCCGATTTACCCCGAATTGAGCGAAATGCAACAGGACAGGGTGGTTGAAACCCTCAAACGCTTTTTTGATTCCATGAAGGGGAAAAACTAATGAACTCAAAAGAACGATTGAAAAAAGTATTTGTCGAGGCGCTTGAGCTTCCGGCGGATTTGGAAGTCGAGACGCTCGAATACCGGAAATGCGCGCAATGGGATTCCGTCGGCCATATGCGCATGATCGCGGCACTGGAGATGGAGTTTGACGTGCTGCTCGAAACCGATCAGATTCTTGATCTAAGCAGTTTCACAAAAGGGTTGGAGATTTTACAGGCTCATGGCGTCGCTGGTTGATCTTTCGGGCAAGGTGGCTCTTGTCACCGGGGCAAGCCGGGGCATCGGGCGCGCGACGGCCGAAATTTTGGCCACGCACGGCGCAAACGTCGTGCTGAACGCCGTCAGCAATCCGCAAGGGCTGATGGATGCCGCGAGCGACTTGCAAAGCCGTTATGGCGTCACATGCTGGGCGCTTCCGGCCGACGCCGCCAAACCCGAAGCGGTGACGCAACTTTACAAGGACGCGCTGAAAAAAGCCGGACGTCTCGACATTCTGGTGGCGAACGCCGGAGTCCTTGAGGACGCGCTGATCGGCATGATCGCCGAAGAACAGATCGAACACACGCTGTCCGTCAACGTCGCCGGGATGCTCCGTCATATCCAGATGGCCGCGCGCCTCATGCGCCGCGGCAAGGGCGGCTCCGTCATCGCCATGAGTTCCATCATCGGGCGTTTCGGCAACACCGGGCAGATGCTTTACGGCGCTTCCAAGGCGGCCGTGATTGGCATGGTGTTGTCAGCGGCAAAAGAGCTGGCCCCGGACAACATCCGCGTCAACGCGGTTGCGCCGGGCTTTATTGAAACGGACATGACGGCGCAATTGCCTGCCGCCAAACGGGACCAGTTGATGGCCAACGTCGGCATGAAACGCGCGGGCTTGCCGGAAGACGTGGCGAAGGCCGTTCTTTTTCTCGCCTCCGATCTTTCCGCTTATGTGACCGGGCAAGTGCTGGGCGTTGACGGGGGCATGATCATTTGACCGCGGCGGCCCTGATCGAAGCGAGGACAGGCCTCGTTTGCAGCGCTCCCGAACTGGAGTCTTTGACGGAGGAGTTCCAGGCTCTTTTCGGCCCGCCGGATGCCAAACAACTTATCCTGATCCTGACGGTCAATCGCGCCGCGATCGTGGCCGCGTGGCGCGCCGCCTTGCGGGCGGGGCATGCGGTCCTGCCTTGCGATTATTCCATGCCGCCCGAGGCTTTGCGGAACCTGATAAACATTTATCGGCCTTCATGGCTTATATTGCCGGAGGATCACGCGGAAACCGTGCCCGAGACTTATCGAAAGAAGGGCGATTTCCCCGGCGTTTGGCTGTTCCGGCGCGAAGGGGCGGAGACGGAAATTCATCCCGATCTTGCCGTTTTGCTCACCACGTCGGGCAGCACGGGCAGCCCCAAACTGGTGCGGCTCTCGCACAAGAACATCGAGGCCAACACGGCCGGTATTATTCAGGTTCTTGGGATCACGGCGGAAGACCGCGCGGCGGCGCATATGTCGCTGGCGTATTCTTTCGGCATGTCGGTGATAAACACGCACCTCGCGGCGGGTGCAAGCCTCGTTCTGTTCGAGGACAGTCTGACGGAAAGCGCCTTTTGGAAGGCGATGCGCGCGCATGAGGTTACGAGTTTCGCGGGCGTTCCCTATCATTACGGCCTCATTCACCGGCTTGGGCTCGAGCGCCTTAAAATTCCCGCGGTGCGGGCCATGACGCAAGCCGGAGGGCGCCTTGATCCGCAACTCGTTTCCCATTTTTCGGCGGCGGCGGAAAAGCGCGGCGGAAAGTTTTTCGTGATGTACGGCCAGACCGAAGCCGCGCCGCGCATCACGACCATGCCCGCGCATCGCGTTTCGGCGAAACCCGCCTCCGCCGGACTTCCCATGCCGCAAGGAAAAATCGTCATTGAGGACGGCGAAGTCGTCTATCACGGCCCCAACGTCATGATGGGCTATGCCGAAAGCGCGGCCGATCTGGCGCGCGGGGACGAAATGCGCGGAAGGCTCGCCACGGGCGACCTTGGCTATCTGGACGAAGAAGGCTGTCTTTTCATCACCGGGCGTAAAAAGCGCTTTGCCAAAATCGACGGGTTGCGCGTCAGCCTGGACGAAGTCGAAAACATTGCCGGGGCGATAGCGCCTGCGGCGGCCGTGGAGTATAACGAGCAAATCGTCTTGTTTACGGCCGGATCTCCCGAGGCCGTGCGTCAACACGTCGTGGCGCATGTCGGCGTGCATGCAAGCCGCGTGCAATGCCGCGAGGTGGGGGCGTTTCCCCGCTTGTCCAACGACAAGATCGACCGGGAAAGCCTTTTGCGGTTACTGTCATGATGCTGGATCGACTTTTTTTAGAGCCGCAATACGAAAGGCCGCAGGCGGAGAAAGAACGCCTGTTGTTGCCGGAGTTCGTGGCGTTGACGCGGCATCACGCCGAACGTTGCCCGGCTTTTGCGCGCATCGCCGCGCAAACCGCGCCGCGTTTCGAAGATGCCCGTACGTTGGCTGATTTGCCGTTTATTCCCGCCGAGCTGTTCAAGACCCACGATCTCCGCAGCGTTCCGCGCGAAGCCGTGCGCATGACGCTGACCTCCAGCGGCACGACGGGGCAGGCCGTGAGCCGCATCGCCGTCGACGGCGAAACGGCCCGCAACCAGTCGCGCGCCTTGATGGCGATCATGCGCGGCGTTCTTGGCGACAAGCGCTTGCCGATGCTTTTGATTGAAAGCGAAGAGACGCTGCGCGACCGGAAGCAGTTCAACGCGCGCGCCGCAGGTGTTCTCGGCATGATGATGTTTGGCAGGGCGCCGGTTTTCGCGCTCGACGCGGATATGAAGCTGAAGAAAGAAGCGGTAAGGGATTTTCTCGGAAAACACGGCCATGAGCCGTTTATGATTTTCGGCTTTACGTTTATGGTATGGAAGTATTTTTATCAGGCTGTGCGGCAGGAGGGGCTTGATCTCAGCCAGGGCATCCTTTTTCACAGCGGGGGCTGGAAGAAACTCGAAGCGGAGGCGGTGGACAACACGGCGTTTCGCGGCGCGTTGCGTAACGGCTGCGGCCTCACGAAAATCTATAATTTTTACGGGATGGTCGAACAGATCGGCACCCTTTTTCTCGAGGGCGAAGACGGCCTTCTTTATCCTCCGGCTTTCGCCGACGTCATCGTGCGCGACCCCTTCACGTGGCAGCCCTTGCCAGCGGGCGAGGCAGGCATCCTGCAAACGTTGAGCCTCGTTCCGCGCAGCTATCCCGGCCATTCGTTGATGACGGAAGACCTCGGGATGATCGTGCATGCCGATGCGGGCATCGGCGGACGCATGGGAAAGGCCATTAAGGTGCTTGGCCGCGCGCCGAAGGCCGAGTTGCGCGGGTGTAGCGATGTGCATGCCTATGAGGCCGCCGCATGAACGAAATCGAGATTCTTTTGCCCGTAGAGGGAACGATCGACGCCGAAGCGTTGCGGAAACGGCTAACCCAAATGCGCGGCGCGGGAGGGCTGATGCCGTTCGCGCCGGAAGCCATGAAATTCGCGGCCGCTTTTGCCGAGCGCCTTATGAAAGACGCGGAGGCGCGGCGCTATCCCGAGGTTCAGGTTTTGGGTTTTTGGCTGCGGGCCTCGGCGCTTGAGGCCATGAAAAAAGGCTTTATCCAAAAACCGGGGACGATAGCCGTGCCGCAAGGCGTGGCGTTTCATATCCCGCCCGCCAACGTCGACACGATGTTCGCCTATTCGCTGTTCATGTCGCTTCTGTGCGGCAACGCGAACGTTGTGCGCGCGCCGTCGAAACGCGGGCCTGTTTTGCTTTTGTTGTTGCTGCTTCTCAACGAGGCGCTTTCAAGGTCCCCGGCGGAGATCGCCGAACGCTTGCTTGTCATCGGCTATGGCCATGACGATACGCTGACGGCGATGATCGGCCGTCAGGCCGATCTTCGCGTCATCTGGGGCGGGGACAAAACCGTGGCGGCCTTGCGCGGCATTCCGCTGTCCCCGTGGGGCCGCGAGCTTGTTTTTCCCGACCGCTTTTCGTGGTCGGCGCTGGATGGCGCGGCCTACGGCGCCATGAAAGACTCGGAAAGGGACGAACTTGCCGAACGGTATTTCAACGATCTCTTCTGGTTCGATCAGGCCGGGTGCGCTTCGCCGCGTATGATCGTGTGGCGCGGCGCGCGCGACGACGGCCGGTCGGCGGATTTTTATCATCGCGTCGCCGGCACGGCCAGCCGGAAGAACTGGCGGCTGGATACGGGCGCCTCCGTCATGAAGCTAAGCCAGAACTACGGAGCCATTATCGATTACGAGGTGACGGCCACGCGGACCTTCGGCGATGTCCTCACCGTTTTTTCGCTGGGGAGTCCGGAAGGGCTGGGCCGGATGCGCGACAAGCCCTGTTTCGGCGGCGCTTTGTTCGAGTATTATGTGGACGATCTGGCGGATCTCGCCCCCTTTGCCGAACGGCGCGACCAGACTTTGGCCCACGCCGGTTTTTCACGGGACGATCTTGAAAAATTCGTCTATGCCTTGAAAGGGCGGGGTTTCGACCGGCTTGTGCCCGTGGGCCGTGCGCTGGCTTTTGATGCGGTGTGGGACGGCTACGATCTGTTGCAACACATGACGCGGCTTGTGAGCGTGCAGGAAAAATGAACGAGACGTTCAAAACCATCGTTATCGTGGGCGGCGGCGGACTGGGCCGCGAGGCGTACGACTACGCCATTGCGGCGGGTTTGAAGGTGCGCGGGTTTCTCGACGACACGAAGGACGAGCACGAGGACCCCACGTTGTCCGATGCGCCTGTCCTTGGGCCTATCGACGGCTACGAAAAACAGTCCGGCGAAGGTTGCGTCATAGCCGTGGGCGAGCCAATCGACCGCGCCATCGTTTCCGAAAGGCTGAGGAAACGCGGGGCCTCCTTCGCCAGCGTCATTCATCCTTCGGCGGTCGTATCATCCAGTGCCCGCATTGAGGCCGGATGCATCGTCGCGCCCCTTTGCTATATCGGGCCGCGCAGCGCGCTGGGCTTCGGCTCGCTTGTCAACGTGCAGGCATGCGTTGGGCATGACGTGAAGCTCGGCGCGTACAGCGTGCTTTCACCTCACGCCGCCGTGAACGGGTGGAGCGTTGTCGGCGAAGGGGTTTTTGTCGGCTCCGGCGCGGTGGTTCTGCCCCGTATGCAGGTCGGCGCGCACGCCCGGATCAGCGCGGGAGCCGTTGTCATGGCCGACGTTCCCGAAGGCGCGGGCGCCTTCGGGAACCCGGCGCATATTCGTTTATGAAACAACCCGCCGTTTATATAATGGCAAGTCAACGCAACGGCACGCTTTATGTCGGCGTAACATCAAATCTGATGCAACGCGCTTATCAGCATAAAACGGGAATTTTGTCTCGATTTACAACAAAATATAAATGCAAGAGCCTGGTTTATTATGAATTATGTGGCGATATGCCAAGCGCCATCGCTCGTGAAAAGCAAATCAAGGCGGGCCCCCGGAAAAAGAAACTAGCTTTGATCGAAACGATGAATCCGGATTGGAAAGATTTGTATAAGGACTTTCCCTAATCGTGATTGCACAGCCGTCATTGCGACCCCGGCGAAAGCCGGGGGAAGCAATCCAGTCCTTTTCTTTGTTGATACAAACTGGCCTTTTCGGAATCGGCGGAACTGGATCGCCGCGCCGCCCGTGGCGGCTCGCGATGACGTCATTTTTCTAAACTACCGCGTGAATTACTTGCCGAATCATTGAGGGCGGAGCACGGTTAAATAATCCAGTGATTCTGCCTTTTTTCCTTCTCTTCCTGTCCTGTCCTCACAAGGAATGTTTGATGCCCTACACGCTCGATCCGGATTCTATTCCAGAGATATTGAATCGTTTTTGGTATTATTCAATGGAGATTGCTCCCGGCGTCATTACGCCGGGCAGGTTTTCGAATAACTACGCGTCGCCGCGTCATGCTTTGTCGAAAATAGATGTTCAGGGTTTAAGGTGTCTCGACATCGGCGCGATGGAAGGGTTGGTTCCTATCCTTTGGGCAAAAAGAGGTGCAAGGCAAGTTGTTGCCGTTAATCCCGGGGCAGGGTGCATTGAAAAAGTAGATATCCTGAAAAAAATCCACGATGTGTCATTTGATTATCTTTTGTTGCCCTCCGGCACCAACGCCTATGATTATTTACGGCAGGTTGAGTTTGCGTCCGAATTTTACAAATCGCCTTTCATCGAGGGCTATAAAGAGTTTGATCTCGTAAATCTTTCCGGTGTTCTTTATCACGTATGGTCGCCGCTGCACTGGATCGCTTCCTGCCGCCCGCTGGTCAGGGAAGGCGGGTTGATGGTGATTTCAACCCATCTGCTCGACACGGAAGAGCCGATTATGGAGTTTAATGTTAAGGGGCGAATGAAGATGGAAGCGGATACGTATTGGTATATCTCATACCCTGTTTTTCAATACATGCTGAATTTATTTTCTCTGAAGCCCATTGGTGCTGTTGCTGGAAAAATTAATCGTGCCGCTGGGTCATCTGTTTACACATCAGTTATTTGCAGAGCGGTGGAAAAGCCAGATGCTGGAGCGGACGATGAATGGATGAAGTTTTACATTGAAAATTCGATAGAACGAAGAATGTATTACCGGGAGAAGTCATATAATAAGCCGGGATTTGTGAAATATGGCCAGGCGGATAACAGCCAAACCGAACCTGAGATCTGCTTGGCAGATGTTGTAAAAAGTGCATTGCCAACGGTTTCTGCGGAGCAACAAAAATATAACTACACACTTAAGCTAGATGACAGGGAGTGAAAAGGGCGATAGCCGGGGGAAGAAATCCAGTCCTTCCTTTGATAGCAGGAACGGACTTTCCGGCATTAACCGGGCTGGATCGCCACGCCGCCCATGGCGGCTCGCGATGACGTTTTTTTGTTTTTGTCATTGCGAGCGAAGCGAAGCAATCCATGTGATCAACCCTCACGCTCCGCGCTTCGCAAAGTAATCGAACATCGGCTCGTATTTTTCGGGATGGAAATCGGCGCGGTCGAGGATGTATTCGTCGTACATCCGGCCGCGCATTTCATAGGGCCGGATTTTCTTGAGGCCAAGTTTATAGTTGAAGCTGATGACCTTTTCGTTGTCCGGCCGGATGATGGCGCGTACCTGCTCAAGCTCGAGAACCTCGAAGGCGAAGCGCAAGAGGAGGATTTCGGATTCCAGAGCATAGGGGCCAAGCCTACCGTGTTCCTCGTCGACGATCTGCGAGCCTTTGCATCCCGATTTTCCGTCGATTTCGTTCAGGCGGTTTGTGCCGATGACCTTGCCCGATTTCAGGCGGACGGCCCAGTAAAGATCGTCAGGACTTTCAAGATAACCCCGGAAAAAGGCTGTTTGGGACTCCAGCGTCGTTTCGCCTTGCTCGTCGAAATACGCGCGCACATGCGGCAAATTGCGAAGGCGCACGATGGCCGCAAGGTGTTCTTCGGTTACGGGAACGAGATCGGCGGTCTTGCCCGTCAGAACGCGGTGGCGCGTTTTGGCATTCATGCCAGTTGCGCCGTGGATTGATCGGTGACGGTCTTGTCGTGAAGGAAAAAAGCGGCGGCGGCGAAGCAATAGGTGAACCACGGCGTTGCGGCGTATTGCTCATGAGCGGCAAGAAAATCGCGCAACGCGGCTTGTTCGCCGAAGTTGGGATTGGCGCGATTGCAGTAAAAATCGTCGAAGAAAAGAATCGTGCCGTCCTGCAGGCACCCGTGCTCATGCAGGGTTTCCAGAACGTAGATCGTCGAGGCGTATAAATCGCAATCGATATGCACGATCGAAGCCTTTCGGCCTTTCGCGGCATCCGGTAGCGTTTTATCAAAGAAACCTTTATAGACATGGCCCCGATCCGCGCCAACAACCGGGGAAAGCCGTTCGGCAATGTGGCGCTCGATCGTCGAAGGGGCGCGCAACCCTCCGGCGCGCCACCATTTTTGCGCCGCGACCCTCAAGGACAGCGTATCGGCCTTTTCCGCCGATGACGGGAACCCTTCGAAGGAATCGAAGAGATGCAGCGAGGCTTTGTGCACGTTTTTCTTTAAGGCCTCTGTGAAAAGACCTTCGAATCTGGCCAGGGCCTCCGCGAGGATTCGAGCCGTAAATCCCGAATAGGTGCCGAACTCCATAATGTCGCCGGGCATTTGTTCGGCAAAAATATACTGAAGCGCGCGCTCGAAAGCCGCCGTGTAATTGCGGCGGGCCTCCTCGATATTGAGGGAATTGGCGCAAAAATCCCGGGTCGTATCGACGGCGGGATCGTCAAGATTTATGTTTTGAGGGAGGAGGGGCATGGCCTGTCGAATCGAAAAGGGATGGACCACCAGTCTAGGACAGCTTAATGCTCAAGTCATGCCCGGAATTCAGGGCAGGAACCCGTACGGCCTTTCCTTGACAAAGAAATTTGCGGGTTGATACTGCTAAACCGTAATCTCTAACGATCCTCCTTTTCGCATGTCACGTCGCGTTCTCGGCATAACCTATATCAATGCCCACAAAGCCCTTTATCTCGGCAGCCTTGGCGTTGCGCGGCGGCTTCGCCGGGTCGGCTATGAGGCCGAGGTTTTCGACGCTGCGCCGCCGGGTGCCCTTGAAGAATTGAAGCGCCGCCTGCAAACGGAAGAGTTCGCGTTTTGTTTCGGGCTTCAAGGAGTGGGATCACGGCTGGAGATGCAAGGGCAAAACCTATGGACCGCGCGCCGCACGCCCTTCCTCTGCCTTCATTTCGATAATCCTTGTTGCAACATCTTCAATCATTTTTGCAGCAGTCCCCACGTTGCCAATCTCTATCATTTCGAATCTTTCCTCGAAATGCAGAAGCGCTATATCCGCAGTCCGCAAATATCGGGGCTGTTGCCAAACGAAATCGTCCATAAGCCTGAGCAGCCTCTTATTCCCTGGCGCAGCAGACCCATCAAGCTGCTCTTTATGAAATCAGGAGAAACGGTGGACGAAGCCGTCCATACGCTGAACAGTTTGCCATCGCGGTTGCGCGACGGCGTCTGGCAGCAAATCGAACGCGCCGGAAAAGAGCCGAACTTGTTGTTGCCCGATCTGGTGAACGATCTGTTCCGGCAGCTCAACATCGACCGGGATTCCAGTTTTGATCTGTTCTGGGGCATCCAGCACTGGATGGACAATTTTCTGCGCCGCAAGCGTGCGATCGATTTCGTAAACTGGCTCAAGTTTCAGGAAGGCGCCATGATCGTTGGCAACGGATGGGATTTCATCGATCGCACGGGGGCCAAAGCCGTTTTCCGGTCAAGCATCAATATGGGGCAGGCGCGCATGATATACAGTAATGCCCGTTTTGTCTGCAACACCAATCCCTATGGTTCCGATATCGTTCATGAACGGGTCATCAGCGGATTGATCGTGGGCTGTCATGTCCTGAACGACGCAAACGCGTGGTGGCAGGCTCATTTCGGCGATCTTTCCTGCATGACCCTTTTCGACTGGGACAAGCCTTTGGAAGATCAGCTTGGGCCGGTTATAGCTGATGTGCAAAAAGCCTCTGACGCTTGGCGGACGGGCGAAGGCCGGGCACGCGTCGTTGAAAAATTGTATGGACAGAGCTGGGTTGGCAAGATCGAAGACTACGTGCAACAAGTGCGGGCATTCGCCGGGGCGTGATTAATGACCATATCCACCATGTCTCATCTTCGTTGTCTGGAAGCGGAAAGCATCGCCATTCTTCGCGAGACCGCCGCGCAGTTCGCGAAGCCGGTGATGATGTATTCCATCGGCAAGGATTCCTCGGTTCTGCTGCATCTGGCGATGAAGGCCTTTTATCCGTCCAAGCCCCCGTTCCCCCTGCTTCATGTCGACACCGGCTGGAAGTTC
>JAQUPC010000015.1 GCA_028716765.1 Alphaproteobacteria bacterium
GGGCCCTGCTCGACGATTTCGTCATGTTGCATGATGCAAACCCTGTCGGCGACTTTCCGCACGATGCCGAGATCGTGCGTTATCAGCAAAAGCGCCATGTTAAGTTTTTGCTGTAACTCCTTGAGAAGGGCCAAAATCTGGGCCTGAATGGTGACGTCCAAAGCCGTTGTGGGCTCGTCGGCGATCAATAGGTCGGGTTCGTTCGCCAGCGCCATCGCGATCATCACGCGCTGCCTTTGGCCGCCCGAAAGTTCATGCGGATAAGAGCCAAGACGTTTTTCCGCGTCCGGAAGGCCGACAAGTCGCAGTAACTCGATCGTGCGCGCGCGGGCTTGTTCCGAATTCATTTTCTTGTGGAGAAACAGGACTTCACTGATTTGTTTCTCGATCGTGTGCAGGGGATTGAGCGAGGTCATCGGCTCCTGAAATATCATCGCGATCCTGTTGCCGCGGATGGTTTCCATCCTAACTTCCTCTACTGCTTGAGAAAGAGAGGGGCTTTTCCCGGCATTGAGCAATGTTCGCTCATCAAATGTAATTGTTCCTGATGAATGCCATGCGTGCGGATAAGGCAAAAGGCGCAGGATTGATAACGCCGTTACCGATTTTCCCGATCCGGATTCGCCGACCAGAGCCACCGTTTCGCCGCGTTCGATATTGAATGAAACGTCGCGCACGGCTTCGACCTTCTCCTTGCCGTGGCCGAACGCGACGCTCAGGTTTTCGACGGAAAGCAAACTCATCGCCGCTCTCCGTAGACCTTGCGGGGGTCGAACGCGTCACGCACGGCCTCGCCGGTAAAGATCAGGAGCGTAAGCATGACGGCCAATACGCCGAAGGCGCTCATGCCAAGCCACGGGGCCTGCAGGTTGTTCTTGCCCTGATTAAGCAGTTCGCCGAGCGACGGCGAGCCGGGCGGCAAGCCGAAGCCAAGGAAATCAAGGGCGGTAAGCGTCGTGATCGAATGGTTCAGAACGAAAGGCAAAAAGGTAAGCGTGGCGACCATCGCGTTCGGCAGCACGTGCTTAAACATGATGAGGCTGTCGCGCGCGCCAAGAGCCTTTGCGGCACGAACGTAATCGAGATTGCGCGCGCGCAGGAACTCGGCGCGAACGACGTGCACTAAAGCCATCCACGAAAAAAGCAGCATAAGGCCGAGCAGCCACCAGAAATTCGGTTGCACCAGTGAAGCCATAATGATGAGCAGGTAAAGCACCGGCATGCCGTTCCATATTTCGATGAAGCGCTGCATGAAAAGATCGGTCATGCCCCCGAAATAGCCCTGCACGGCTCCGGCCGTTACGCCGATAAGCGACGCAAAAAGCGTCAGCGTCAGCCCGAACAGCACCGAAATGCGGAATCCGTAGATCATGCGCGCCAAAACGTCGCGGCCCTGATCGTCCGTGCCGAGCCAGTTTTCCGCGGAAGGCGGCGAGGGGGCGGGCTGCTGCAACTGGTAGTTGATGGTGTTGTAGGAATAGGGGATGAGCGGCCAGATCATCCACCCGCCTTTTTCTTCGATCAGTTTTTGCACATGGGGATCGCGGTAACGCGTTTCCGTCTCGAAATCGCCGCCGAAAGCGGTTTCCGGATAGCTTTTGAAAATAGGCGCATAGAAACGGTTGTCGAAGCGGATCAATAAAGGCTTGTCGTTGGCGTTAAACTCCGCGCCGAGAGTTACGAAAAACAGGAACAGGAAAATCCAGAACGAATAAAACCCGCGCTTGTTCGCCCGGAAATTATTCCAGCGGCGCTGCGTGATCGGGGACCAGGTGGAGGGGGAAAGGATGGCCAGAGGAATCATTAGGACTCGCAAAAATTGTTAATTTTAACCCTGTCGTCATCCTGTATGGCTATATAGCATCCTCCCGGCGAAATTTGATTGAGGTCCTCGCCGCTGGGCAATCTTTTTATCCATCTGTCTCGTGAGGCATTCAGTTCGTAAATTCCACGCATGACAGGATCGATGGCAAGGTCTTTTCCCGTGATTCCAATAAAGATTTTACCCCCAGCAACTTCAATGTCGTAATTATGGTAGCAATCACATCCGCAAGAAAAGCAACGGAAACCCTCTGAAATGTTCACTCCCCACGGACCGTTAGGGAGAGTAATGTGTTCAATCGTCACGTTTTGCGGATTAAACCACCAAGCATCGGACGGTTCCTTTTCCCACGATGAAAAACGGATTTTATGAAAATAGAACAAATAATTGCCAGATACTCTATCACGCTTTGAAATAAAATCCCAACCTGAAGCCTCGGTGCCTTTTTTTTCAAAAATTAACGGCAAAAAGGTTTCGCGACCATTTTTCCGGTGTATGAGCGCGTAGTCAGTTAAAGTTGTGTCCTGTTGATAGTGGACGTACATCGCTATTGCGCCGTCCGCAGGCGTAATTAGCCTCTCTTCGCGGCGTCCAAGTTCGTCTGGATAGATGAGTTGTGTGCCGCCGACATGAACATCATGAGATAATCTTATCCAGTGTGTGTTGTTATTACTAATCTGATTGCTAAAATAGCGATTTTCTGGAGCGATATCATGTGAGAAGGCTTTGACAAAATTAAACTCCGCATCTGCCGATTGACCGGTTTTTATGTTATATATACTTCTCTTTCCACTCTTAATGACAAAAAAATTGTCCGAGTCTTTCCAGCCGTCAAATCGGCCGGCTGTGTTCAAAAAATTCTCTGCTGTATCGACTTCCGCATATTTATATAGTTGTAAATAACTGGAAATGTTCTGAGTTATATAGATGGCCGCAACGACGGCAGCAAAAAGCGTCAGGATAGGCCGTTTTTTGATTAGCCCGTATATACGTAAAATGCATGGTGCCAGGTTCACGTTCCCCTCGATTCAAAATCAATGCGCGGATCGACGGCGACGTACATCAAATCGCCGAGGAGGTTCAGGATCAACCCGAACATCGTAAAGAAATACAACGTGCCGAACATGACCGGATAGTCGCGGTTTATGGCGGCTTCAAAGCCCAGCAGGCCCATGCCGTCGAGCGAGAAGATCACTTCGATCAAAAGCGCGCCCGTAAACAATATAGCCATAAAGGCGCTTGGGAATCCCGCGATCACCAGAAGCATCGCGTTGCGGAACACGTGCCCGTAAAGAACGCGGTTTTCGGAAAGCCCCTTGGCGCGGGCGGTCAGAACGTATTGCTTGTTGATCTCGTCGAGGAACGAGTTCTTGGTGAGCATCGTCAAACTGGCGAACCCGCTGATGACCAGCGCGGTGATGGGCAGGGCGATGTGCCAGAAATAATCGACGATCTTGCCCGGCCAGCTCAGGTCGCCCCAGTTGTCCGAAACCAGTCCGCGCAGCGGAAACCACTCGAGATAACGTCCGCCCGCGAACAACACGATAAGAAGCACGGCGAATAAAAAGCTTGGTATGGCGTAGCCCGCGATTATCGCGGCGCTCGTCCACACGTCGAACGGCGTGCCGTCTTTCACCGCCTTGCGGATGCCGAGCGGGATGGAAACGAGATAGATGATGAAGGTCGTCCAGAGGCCGAGCGAGATGGAAACCGGCATTTTGTTGATGACAAGGTCCACGACGCGCTGGTCGCGGAAATAGGATTTGCCGAAATCGAAGCGCAGGTAATTGCCTATCATTTTGAAAAAGCGCACGTGCAAAGGCTGGTCGAAGCCGAATTGCTTTTCCAGTTCCTTGATAAGATCGGGGTCGACGCCCTGCGCGCCGCGATAACGCGAGGTGACGGCGGCGCTGGCGTTGTTTTCGCGCAAGCCCTGCCCGGGTGTTGCGGTTTCACCGCCTGCGCTGCCTGAGACCCGTGCCGTGGCCTCGACTGCGTTGCCTTGCAACTTGGCGACGATCTGCTCGATCGGACCTCCGGGCGCAGCCTGAACAATCAGGAAATTCAGCACCATAATCCCGAACAACGTCGGGATCATGAGCAACAGGCGTCGGATGATATAGGCGGGCATGAATCGGATGATAGCGGGAGGAAGGTGGTAAGAGAAGGGTGGAATAAGCCGTCAGCGTTATCATGACTTCCGCTTTTTCCGAGGCCATAATTGTGGCACAATGTATCAAACTGCTGGGGAGTTGCATGACATGATATCGCTCTTATCCGATACCGACATCTCCGCTAATGGCTTGATCGAACGGTTTTTGCCGTCGTGGGCACTGCCTTATGCCCGTTTGATGCGGCTGGACAGCCCGACAGGCACGTGGCTTCTTCTGTTGCCGTGCTGGTGGGGCGTGGCGTTTGCGGCTGAACCGGTGCCCAATCTTTGGTACATGTTTCTGTTTGCCGTTGGCGCCGTCGTCATGCGCGGGGCCGGATGCATCATCAACGACATTTTCGACCGCGACATTGACAGGCAGGTGGTGCGCACGCAGCCCCGGCCGTTGATAACCGGCGAAATAAAGCTATGGCAAGCGCTGGTCTTTCTCGCCGCATTGCTGGCGATCGGTTTATGCATCCTGCTGTTGTTCAACAATTTCACAATCGGCCTTGGCGTGGCGATTCTGCCGCTCGTTTTTCTCTATCCGCTCGCCAAACGCGTGACATGGTGGCCGCAGCTTGTGCTCGGGCTGGCGTTCAACTGGGGAGCGCTGATGGGGTGGGGCGCGATAAACGGCTCGATCGGAATTACGGCGATCCTTCTTTACGCGGCGGGCGTTTTTTGGACGCTCGGCTACGATACGATTTACGCGCATCAGGATAAGGAAGACGACGCCCGGGTAGGGATCAAGTCGCTTGCGCTGAGGCTAAGCGAAAGGCCGCGCCAATGGGTTGCCGTTTTTTATATGGCTTCCCTTTTTCTGCTTGCCATTGCGGGCGAAGTGTATGACATGCATACAAACTATTATCTCATGCTTATCCTGGCATCGGGCTATGTGTTTTGGCAGCTTCTTGGCTGGAATCCGGACAGTCCCGCCGATTGCCAGAAGCGTTTCCGCCGCAACCGCGATTTTGGCCTGATTATTCTGGCCGCGATTATCATCGGGAAATTCGTTTGACGCCTTCCAGCATCGACATCATCCGCGCCGAAACGATTCTGAGCCCCGTTCCCTTTGTGCCGGAAATCGTGTTGCATCAGGGCACCGCTGCCGCCGCGAAAACATGGCAAAGCCGGACGGACATCCCGACGCCTTTTTGGGCCTTTCCGTGGCCGGGCGGACAGGCGCTGGCGCGCTATATTCTGGACAATCCGGAATGTGTTCATGGCAAGCGCGTGCTTGATTTCGCCTCGGGCAGCGGTTTGGCGGGCCTCGCCGCCGCGAAGGCGGGTGCGGCCAAGGTGTGGGCCTGTGACAGCGATCCTCTGGCGCAGGCTGCTACAGAACTGAACGCTTCATGCAACAACGTTGCCGTGAGAAATATCCCGGCCATGCGGATGGATCAGCCTGCGACGGGCGTCGATCTCATTTTGGCCGGAGACGTTTGCTACGATCAAGCCGTCGCGGCTCGGATATTGCGCTGGCTGTATCTATGCATAGGCGCGGGCACGTCCGTATTGCTGGGCGATCCTGGAAGAGCCTATGTGCCGGAAAAGGGATTGAGAGAATTGGTCCGCTACGTCATCCCGGTGCGGCGCGAGCTGGAAGATTCCGATGCCCGCGCCGCATATGTCTGGGAGTTATTTCTGCCTTAACCTTAATCAGGCTCCGGCGCGTTCGGTGCCGGCCGGATCCCTGTATTCCTGTACGCGGGTCGCTCTCAAGCCGCGAACGCCGTGTTCGTCAAGCAGACGCGCCCACGAACGGAATTCCTCCGTCGAAAGGTGGTAGCGCTCGCAGGCCTCGTTGAGGCTCAAAATCCCCGTACGCACGGCGGCGACCACTTGGGCCTTGCGGCTTGTGACCCAGCGGCGCGTGGCAGGCGAGGGCAGCTTGCTTAGTTCTCTTTGTTTGTCGGACAGGCGAACGATGTTGACCTGTTCGCCCGAAGTCGTGAACGAATTTGAAGAATGCGACATGGTATAACTCCCTTGAAAATGAACAATCCTGCAATGCACACACCATACATCATTTCCACTTAAAAAACGGCTAAGATTAAGGTTAATTTACTTTCACAGGGTTAATGACGTTGTATTGTGACAAAAAAACGCAAATGAGTTAACGGGATTGGTTAATAAAAAAACCTCTCCGGCCTATCTGCGCGCAGACCGGAGAGGCGTTTCGTAAAAGCGCGGATTACTTGCTCACACGTAAATTGGATAGAGAGTCTCCTATCGCGCTAAAAACGGCCTGCAATTCGCCCGACGTTGGCGAGTTGAAGTAGTAATTTTCGTTTGTCGCGCAGCCGCGCATCAGGTTTTGAATGTTCTCGCCCGGATTGCCCAGCGCAATGGTGTAAAGATAGATGTGCTGGGTTTTGATCGCGGTGCAGACAGCCGTCATGCGGTCGTCGAGTTCGTCAACGGCGTCGCTGCTGTCCGTCGTGCCCAGATGGCTCTCGCTCAAATACCCGTAGGCGGTTCGATTGGCGGCAGTCATCGTGTTTTCGCCGTCGGTCAGAAGGATGATGGCTTTGTTCATATGCGGCGCGCCGTAATTGAGCGGCAGGCTGTTTGTGTCCATTTCTCCGCCCCATAGACCGCGCCAGTTCGGCGACAGCATGCGCCAGCCCCAAACCAGCCCGAGCCCCACATGCGTATAGCCCACAGCCTTCATGCTGGTGACGGCGGTGGTTACGGTGGTGGCGCTGGCCGTCATGGGGGTTACGGGCTGGGGACAACCCGAATTCGGGCCCAGGATCATCCCGGCGTTCAGACCGTTCAGGTTAATGCCGATGCCGGAATAAAATGTTTTTGGCCTGCCGTCCGCGAAGCGGGTTTTCACCCATTTATTGTCGTCCGTGTAGGGCCAGGGCTTTTGGTCCGTGCTCGGAAAATAGTATTGTTTAAAGAGTTCCGTGGCCGGAGGGTCGTCCGTTATGTCGCGGCCGTTCGCATAGCGGGCGTCCACGCATCCGCCCCAGTCTTTCGCCGCCTGGCCTGTGCTTGCGGTCAGGCCCGACGCCCACGTCAGCGTGCCGCCATACGTGGTGTCGATCCAGCTTGTATGGGCCTTGCCGATGTTGACGGCTTGGGAGAACGGCACCAGTCCTATCCAGAGGTCACGCACGCTTTCCTGACCGCCTGTCAGGATGGTGACAAGTTGTGTGGCCGCTGTTTTGAGCTTGGTCAGCTTGCTGTCCTGAGCCATCGAGTAGGTGTTGTCCAGCACCATGACAAGCTCGAGCCCCGAAGCCGTGCGCGTGATTTGCGACGATGCCGACACGGTCACCTGACGGATGCCGAGGATGTTTAAAAAGGTCGTCGGAACGGTCGTGACGGCCGTCGTGCTGATGACCATGTTGTTGCTAGACAGCGTAACGTCGGCGGTCGGAACGGCAGCGCCGAGATAACCGGCAGGAAAATTAACCTGCAGATATTTGGTTACTTCGCTCCTGTAGTCGGTCGTGCTCAAGGTTGCGCCTGCTGCAAGGCCGGCGGCATCGAGGGAATAGGACAATTTCGATTGCACAAGCTGAACGCGCGCGACGTCGACCGCGACGCCCGCAAAACCCGTGAGGGCGAGAAAGGAGACCGCCAGGAGCGGTATCGTCATGCCGGACTCTTCTTGCGCGAACGCACGTAGGCATTTGGCGCAAGCGGTAAAACGTTGACGTATTGACATGATGCACCTCTTTACGTCGGCGGTGTTGATAGCGTGCTAAGCCGCGGTTTATATACGGCCACGCTGTACATATCGTGGGCCGATAATATGCCGGCGTTGATGAACAGCGGCTTAAAAGCGTAATAGACCTCGGTTATGATGACGTTTTCCTTATCGTTCAGCGTCAGGCCGTTCGGCATGGACGGCGGAAAGCCGGGCGTCCCGATTTTGCTGCCGCGCGCCAGCGATCCCCCATCTATCTGTTGCCAGTCTATCTTAACCGGCAAACCGGCGGGCTTTGTCAGCGAAGTGACGATAACAACGCCGTTGGCGCCGAAGGGAAACGGATTCATGAGTTCGCCCGCGGCAAGCATGATGGTGTGCAAATCAGTCAGACTCGGCACCTCCAATTGGGTCACAAGGTCGGTCACCGAATAGGTGATCCGGTCGACTCTTTGCGAAAGGAGCATCATATAGGCCCCGTCCAACGTTCCGATCAAAAGGGCGATCCAGACGGGAAGCGTGAGCGCGAATTCGATTGCCGCCAAACCGCGTTCCTTGCAGCGGCGCGTTAAGCGCCAATTATATATTTTAGTTGTAAGGTTCATTTCGCACCACAATGCGCGAGGACAAACGGACGATGCCGTTTTGATCGCCGATAATTTCCCCGATCATCGGCGTAAATACTTTCCAGGGATAGCCGACGGTGTAAACCACAACCTGACTAGCCGTGCCGAGGCCTTCGCCGCCTTCTCCTGCGGGTATGTCGTTGATATTGCCGAATACTTCCGACGAAAACGTAAGCTTTGATGTTTGAACAAGTGGTGAAAGGCTTCCCATCTCGCGGTAAAGCACGTCCATCACCGTTTCCAATTGCGTTTTTTCCTCCGCGACGAAGCCCGTCTTGGCGAGCCGGGATGCGTTGAACGTCGCGTTCTCAAGCAGATGCTGGACGAGCATGATTAGGGACGTTTCGATCAGCCCGATGAACATTAAAAAGAAAACGGGCGCGATGAGCGCAAATTCAAGCGCCGTGACTCCTTTGCGGAATCGATTTCGCGCCGACCGCGTGCTCATGGCGAAAGATCGTATGTGCCGGAATATCATCGTTTTTTCCACGTTTCGAAGTCAGCCTTTCCCATGCTTCTATTGTGCCACGGCAAGCTTTATGTAATCTTAAGTTTCCCTTCGATTTTGGTCCCAACAAGTTGTTTCGAAAATCAAACGATCATGTTTATAAGCCCAAAAAGCATGACTTATGAAATTGTTGGAGGCCAAAACCGTGAGAATAGTTCAAAATTCGAAGCAAATTTAGTTTTGAGCGAAAGATTCGTGACAAAAGCCGGCGGGGGTTCTATCTCAGTCGCGGCCTGAAACGTGGAGAAAACATGACCGAAGCGCATCAATTCGATCCGGTAATTATTCGCGAATACGACATCCGCGGCATCGTCGGCAAGAACCTGAATCCGGCAGACGCTTCTGCGCTTGGCCGCGCCTTTGGCACGACCGTGCGCCGCGCCGGGGGCGAGAGCGTGGTGGTCGGGTATGACGGACGCACGCATTCGCCGGGGTTTGAAGCTTCGCTCGTCGAGGGTCTTCTGGCTTGCGGGTTGCGGGTCGAGCGCATCGGTCTTGGCCCGACTCCTATGCTGTACTTTGCCGTCATTCATCGCAAGGTAGATGCTGGGATCATGGTGACCGGGTCGCATAATCCGGGCGATCAGAACGGCTTCAAGATGCTTCTTGCAAGGCATCTGAAGGACGGCGGTCCCGTATACGGCGAAAAGATCAAGAAGCTTGCGGCCTTGGCAGCCGCCGCCGATTATGTCGATGGCGAGGGCAAGGCTGAAAGCGTTGATGTGCGCGACGCCTACGTGGCGCGCTTGCTCGAGGTTTATCGCGGTACAAAACCGCTGAAGACCGTTTGGGACAACGGCAACGGCGCGGCCGGCGAAATTGTGCAGCGCCTGACCGCCAAACTGCCGGGCGAGCATATTCTTTTGTATCCCGAAATCGATGGACGCTTTCCGAACCATCATCCCGATCCGAGCGTGCCGGAAAACATGAAGGATCTGCAGGCGGCGGTGAAAGAGCACGGCGCCGATCTCGGCGTGGCTCTCGACGGCGACGCGGACCGCATCGGGGCCGTGGACGGCGCGGGGCGCATCCTCGCGGGCGATCAACTGCTGGCGATCTATGCCGCGGAGGTTTTGAAAGAGCAGCCGGGGGCGACGATCATCGCAGACGTCAAGGCTTCGCAAGTTTTATTCGATCATATCGCTGCGCACGGCGGCGTGCCGCTGATGTGGAAGACGGGAAATACGCTCATTAAGGCGAAGATGGTCGAGACAAACGCGCCGCTTGCCGGCGAAATGAGCGGCCATATATTCTTCGGCGACAACAACAATCATGACGACGGCATTTATGCCGCCGTGCGCCTGTTGTCCCTTGTCAGTTCGTCCGGAAAATCTCTGGCGTCCTGGCGCGACACTCTGCCCACGATGGTGACGACGCCCGAGATGCTTTTGAAAGTCGATGAATCGCGCAAGTTCGCTATCGTCGACGAGATTAAGGCGCGGTTGCTGCAGGCCGGGGAAAACGTCAATACCACCGACGGGGTCAGGGTTGCGACGCCGGACGGCTGGTGGCTGTTGCGCGCCTCGAACACGCAGGCGGCGTTGGGCGCGCGCGCCGAAGCCCGTGATCAGGCAGGGTTGGCAAGGCTTATGGCTCTTCTTGCCGGGCAGCTTAAGGCCAGCGGCGTGGAGCCGCCAGCTTCCCGATAGACAAAACCCGCATTTCAAACTATTTTCGGCCTGAGCAGGACGAGCGATTCCTGTGCCCACGTCGTTTCTTTCTGTCACCTGCATGAGGTTTCCCCGTGAGCCATCCCTATTACGAAACGATTTTGCTGGTTGAGCGGCTGCACCGTCACTTTCTGGAAGTCGTCAAGGTCGATCTGGACCGTCAGGGCATTCAGGACATCAACAACGTCCAGGCGCTTATCCTCTATAACGTCGCGAACGACGAAATGACGGTCGGCGAACTGACGGCGCGCGGCTATTACCTCGGCTCGAACGTTTCCTACAACGTCAAGAAGATGTTCGAGAACGGCTATTTGATGCAGGAACGCTCGCCGCACGACCGCCGCTCGGTGCGCGTCAAGCTGTCCGAAAAAGGGTTGGACCTTCATAAAAAACTTAATGAATATTTCGAGAAGCAGGTCGGCATGCTCGAAGCGTCGAATCTCGGCAACGAGGAAATCGCGAAGGGCAACGATACGTTGAAGAAACTGGAACGCTTCTGGACGACGTTGATCAATTACAACCGGGTTTAGGTTGTTGACGTCCCCGCACTATTTAAGCACTATGGGCGAACGGTGTTGTTTCTATGGAGGTCATCCATGCGCGCGCGTTTATATCTTGCCGTCCTCGCTTTGGCGGTTTTTTGTAGCCCCTCTATTGCTTGGAGCGCGCCTCCGCCATCCGATCAAATGCCGAATCAAACCTGCTACACATTAGGCATGACAGGCATGGCGGCGGATCGTTCTACCCTCCTTGCCTGTACGCTCATAACCCCTAGCCCGTCGTCCGATGTTACTGATTGCACAAGCGGCGGTGGCTGCGTATGGAAGACGATGGGTCAGGACGATACAATCACCTGGTTCTAACGGAGGCATGCAATGAAAAGTTTCGGCTCAAAAAAAGTTGCGGTTGGTGCGCAGGCGTTGCTGCTTTCCGTTTTCGTTCTTTATGCGCCAACTTCCGCCCATGCGGTCACCACGCCATCACAATATTGCGCTACGGTTGCGGGGTGTGAGATTTTGAATGTCATAGGTGGGGGCGTGGCAGCGCCCGATCCGACTTCATCATCACTTTCGTTTTTGGTAGTACATTACTGCAAAAATATGGCTTATAAGGCTATGCCTGTGCGGGAGCATAACTGGAATTTTGATATTTATCTCGGCTCATATACGGCGGTGCCAATGCCGTTTACCGCAGCGACTTTATGCCCGATCCTGCCGTAAGAGCCGCAATCTTCGCCGTAATCCCATCCACCTGATCCCAATCGGTGAACTCGGTCGCGGTCTTTTGTTATTTGTGTTTTAAGCCACTAGAATCCTTGATTTATTCCTTCGGAAGAAGGTTCCACTGAAAGTATATTAACCAAACCTGGCTGTTGCGCCGTTATGTTCCGCCGGTTATTTCTACTGTGATAGTTTTGCATTTTTGAAAGCCCACGCGGCTATTTTATGGAGTATAGAATATGACCACCCCGTTTGAATTACTTGGCCAAAGGAATATGAGCCTTAGAACGCTGTACGATGAAATTGCCGAAATCAGGACAGCGGCATACCTGTTAAAACAAGAAAGCAAAAGAATGTTCGGCGATTCCGGGGAATCGTCTGCGACGTGGTATCTTAAGTCGCTCGCGGAATATTTTTCTGCCCGTCCTTATTTTATAATGTACTTTGCGGATATGCATACCGTAGGTCTTTTGACGCAGTGTGCGGTTAAGGGAGATAAAAATGCCCTTAAAATTCTGGAAACTGTTTATCAAAGAAAACCCGGAGCTCTGGGTATTGGGGGCGAATACGTTCTAAATTATCTTAACTCCGGTAAATATGACGCAAAAGCATTGCCTGCGTTGGAGTTTTTTGTCAGGGTTTTGCCCAACATGTTGTCGGAAGCATGTTATAAATATGCGGAGCCTATGCTTGGGCAAGAAGCAGCGAGAGACGTTATAAAAACGTGCCTAACGGTAAACGGGGATTTAGCCTCGCGCGTTCCTTCATCTGTCGCCGGTTTTATTGAGCATTTTTCCCAGAGTCAGGCTCAACCCTGTGTGATTGAGCTAGACGCTATGGACTTGTTGGTTTTTGCTGCGGAGAAAAATCAGGAAATCTGTAACGATGCTCTGAATACGCTGTCAACGATTCTAGAAACGAAAGGCGGAATAGTAGGCCGTTGGAATGGACACGTTGAACAACGCCAATGTAACATAAGAGCCATAATTAACAGACCCTTGGCAATTCATTGCTTAAGGTTGAGACAATTTATTCTTTCTGACGCGCCCAAAATGTCTTGAAGCTACTATTGGCTGATAGAACGAAAGTTTTCTCTGTTAGTGATAATTGTAAGCAACGCGAATTTGGAGAAAAGAAATGAATATGACAAAGGCCGACATCGCCGCTGCCTGCCAAACCCTTTATGACACAATCAGGCCTCTCCTTTTTAGCCTCAATCAGGAAGGGGGGCGCGTTCCCGCAGAGTTTCATGAGACGATAACAGTCCTAACCAGGCTGGCGCTTGATGGGGACGACGTTGCGTTGGATCTTTTGCAAGAGTGTCACAAGAACAATGCTTATGCTCTGGGCGCGAGTGTGGAAATTGTCGAGAAACATCTCGACGAAACGATGCCTTATACGCGCCTGTCTCCCGCACTTGAATTATTCGCAAAGACCCTTCCTTCGACGACAAGGCGTATTTTCGATTCGGCAACAGCCCACCTGAATATCGAGGGAGAGTTAAATCATTTAGGCACGAAGATCATTGAAACTTGCGTCAGGAATGAGCCCATGCTCGCAGAGGAGCTTGTAAAGCTTGCAGATTCCTTTTTGACTGAAAAATCGTATCAAGGTTTGTCCGGATATGATGAAATTCAGGAAGGTCTGATAAGGTCTCTCCTTGTTGCTGTCGAAGTTAATCCGGAGTTGTCGGGCAAAGCGCGAGATTTAGTCGTCCACGTGCGTGATAAATATCTTGGAACGTCAAAGGTGGGTATCTTTCGCGCGGTTCGGGAAGTTTTGCCTAAAATCCGGGAGATTGGAGAACAATATCCGGTTAAAGTGCGGGCCTTAGGGGCAGCGAACGCACAGCTGAAGCAGTTGTCGCCTGTTTGATTATTTTCCAATTTTACCAATACGCTCCGCGATCCCATCCACCTGATCCCAATCGGTGAACTCGACGGTTGTGGCCGGATCAGTCGGGCCGCCTGTGAACGTCATAATGAGACGGATCATCAGGCGGTCGAACCAATTGTATCTCGGGTAATCCAGCCGTCCGGCGATAGCTTCCGCCAGGACGGGAGTCACTTTGCGCCGTTTCAGCCAGCGCCGGAGATAGGGATTGCCTTTTGCCGTCCTCTTGCCGGGCTTGCGTGCCACAAGGTTTACGGACAATAGGATGAGCGGATTGGGAAGATGCGCCTTTTGAAAGGCTTTGATAAATTTGTCGGCTTCCGGAAGATGAAAGCCATAACGAAGCGCCGCCACGACAACCACGGGCTCATTCGGCTTTAGACCGGAAAGCGAAGGCGGTTCCGCCGCCAAATCTTTTGGCGTCGTCTTGATCCCGTATCCGGCGAGTTTTTGAGAGATGCGGAGGGCAATCTGCCGCGACTGACCGTCCGTTGTGGCGTAAAGAATGTGCATCTTTTTGCAGGGAGCATGATAGGCGGAGAAACTATTCCACAAACCCGTTCGTGATCGGATAGCGGCGGTCGCGGGTCAGGTGGCGCGATGTGACCTTGGGGCCGGGAGGAGCCTGCCTGCGCTTGTATTCGGCGCGGTCGAGCATTTTCCAGACCTTTTGCACGGTCAGCGCGTCATAACCGCGATTCACAATCTCGGCGAGCGAGAGGTCTTCTTCGATCAGGCAGCCAAGAATCCCGTCCAAAACGTCGTAAGGCGGCAAGGTATCCTGATCCGTTTGATCCGGGCGAAGCTCGGCGGTCGGGGCTTTCGTCAGGACGCGATCGGGGATGATCGCGGCCAACGGCCCAAGGGCGCCGATGGGTTTTTGCGCGTTGCGAAGACGCGCCAGCGCATAAACCATCGTTTTATAGACATCCTTAAGCGGCGCATAGCCGCCGCACATGTCACCGTAAAGCGTAGCGTACCCGGTGGCCATTTCCGATTTGTTGCCTGTCGCCAGCACCATTGCACGGCTCTTGTTCGCAAGCGCCATGAGGATGATGCCACGGCACCGGGCCTGAATATTCTCCTCAGTTACGTCCGGCTGGCATCCGGCGAAAGCCTCGCCCAGCGTTTGCTCGAACGCGTGCATGGCATCCGTAATGGGGATGGTATCCAGCCGGCAGCCAAGCGCGCGCGCAACCGCCAGCGCGTCGTCCAGGCTCTCGGGGGAGGTGTAGGGCGAAGGCATCATGACAAGCCGCACCCTGTCCGCGCCCAGCGCATCCACGGCCAAAGCCGCGGTCAAAGCGCTGTCGACGCCGCCGGAAAGGCCTAAAAGAACGCGATGGAAGCCGTTTTTGGCGACGTAATCGCGCAAACCCGTCATAAGCGCGTAATAAACCGCGACTTCGCCAGCGGGGAGAACGGGCAAAGAAGATTCCTCAGGAACAAGCCCGTTTTGCAAGGCATTCCATGTTGTTAGCAAAACATCTTCAGACCATGCTTTAGCTTGAGCCCTAACATCGCCAGCCGCATCTATGGCAAAGGACGATCCCTCGAAAACAAGTTCGTCCTGTCCCCCGGTCTGATTCACGTAAACAAGCGGCAGGCCCGTCTCCCGGACGCGGTTACGGGCCAGATTGATGCGCAGTTTTTGCTTGCCGGGCTCGAAGGGGCTGCCGTTGATCACGATAAGCATTTGCGCGCCGGATTTATGCAGATGCTCCGATACATCCGGAGACCACATATCTTCGCATACCATGAATCCAAGGCGGAAACCCCGGAAGGAGACAGGATCGGGCAGGGGGCCGGGCTCATAAACCCGTTTTTCGTCGAACGGCCCGTAATTCGGCAAATCGTGCTTGAGAACCGTGGCGGCGATGTACCCGCCATCGAGGAGCAGCGCGGCGTTGTACAGCTTGCCTTCGACCACCCACGGCGCGCCGGCGAGCACGGCAGGGCCGGACGCCGTTTTGCGCGCAAGCGCCTCGACGGCATCGCGTATGGCTTTTTGCAGATTGGGGTTAAGCGCGAAATCCTCCGGCGGATAGCCGGTTATATAAAGTTCGGATGCGACGAGAAGGTCGGCTCCTTGCCGGGCGGCCTCGCTCCATACCGTCATCAATTTTTTTGAGTTGCCCGCAATATCGCCTGCGACGGGATTCAGCTGAGCCAAAGCCAGCACCAACCGATCCGCCATAGACGTTGCTCCATACGCGAGATATTGCCGATTATTCGCTCTTCAGTCCGGCAGCGCTTGCGGCGACTTTGGCCTGCGTCTGCTGAATAAGGGCTTCCGCCGAACGTATTATGACCTGACCGCTGCTTGCGGCGTCGGCCTGGGCTTCCTGGCTGACGCAGTTCATATAAGCCTCGGCTTGACCGACATATTGGTTATGCAAAGCCATTTGCGCGTTCAAATCGTTTGCCGCTGTTTCCGGGTCTTTCGCAAGTTCCGCAGGCGTTTTTGGCGGCGTGCATTTCGTCGATTGCCACGTGCCGGTTCCATCGGTGGCTGCGACAGTGCCCGCATGGGCGGGGGGGGCAGGCAGCAACAATAATGCAAGAATGAGGAGTGATATCAGGCGAGTCATGGTTTCTTCCTCCTTCGAAATATATCCCGTATTCAGCATAGCGGTTAAATCGTGTCTCGCCAACCGTTTAGTGAACTGGCATAATGAAGGCTCAGAATTGACAGGCGCTATGTGCTTGATTAGCGTACTGACTCCTCAACCTGCCCTCTCATGCGATTCGTATGAATTTCCTCGCGCTTATTGGCCGTACGTTACTGAACTTTCTGGCTGCGACCGGCCAGATTGCATGGTTTACCGCCCGTTCCGTCAGCCATTGCTTCCGGCGGCCGCTCTATTTCAGTCAGATCGGCAGGCAGATTATCGATATCGGCTACTATTCGTTGCCGGTGGTAGGGTTGACCGCGCTTTTCACAGGCATGGTGCTGGCCTTGCAAAGCTATTCCGGCTTTTCGCGTTTCGACGCCGAAACGGCCATTCCGACCGTCGTGGTTCTGTCGATCACGCGCGAACTTGGGCCGGTGATGGCCGGGTTGATGGTCGCCGGGCGCATCGGCGCGGCGATCGCCGCCGAACTCGGCACTATGCGCGTCACGGAACAGATCGATGCGCTCACGACGCTTTCGACGAACCCCTATAAATACCTGATCGTGCCCCGGCTCATCGCCGGAACGTTCATGCTTCCCGTCCTTGTGTTGATCGCGGACATCATCGGCGTGTTCGGCGGCTTTATCGTCAGCGTCTACCGCCTTCATTTCAACGCCGCCAACTACATTTCGCAGACTTGGGAATATCTGGAGTATACCGACGTTTCCTCGGGCTTGTGGAAGGCGGCGACGTTCGGATTCATCGTCACGCTGATCGGCTGCTACAACGGCTTCAATTCCAAGGGCGGCGCGCAGGGCGTGGGCACGGCGACGATGAACGCGGTGGTGGCGTCCTCCATCCTGATCCTTATCTCCAACTACCTGCTGACGGGTATTCTCTTTGCCGGAAAGTAGAGCACAGATGCCCAAGATCGAACTTCACGGGGTCACGAAGTCTTTTGGCGACAAGAAGGTTTTGCGCGGGATCGACCTGAGCATAGGTCAGGCGGAATCCGTCGTCGTGATCGGCGGTTCGGGTACCGGGAAATCCGTTCTGCTGAAATGCATACTTGGCATTCTTGAGCCTGAAGAGGGGTCGATAAAGATCGACGGCGAGGAGACGATCGGCCTGCGCGGCCAGAAGCGCGACGAGCATCTTGCCAAGTTCGGCATGCTGTTTCAGGGCTCGGCGTTGTTCGACTCTTTGCCGGTTTGGCAGAACGTGGCGTTTAAGCTTCTTCGTGCCTATAAGGTGCCGCGCAAGGAGGCCAGGGAGCGCGCCCTTGCTACGTTGGCATCGGTGGGGTTAAGCGCGGATGTGGGCGATCTTTGGCCTGCCGAACTGTCGGGCGGCATGCAAAAGCGCGTGGCACTGGCCCGCGCCATCGCGGCAAGGCCCGAGATCATCTTTTTCGACGAGCCTACGACAGGCCTCGACCCGATCATGGCCGACGTCATCAACGAGCTTATCGTCAAATGCACGCGCGAAGTCGGCGCGACGACGCTTTCCATCACGCACGACATGGCCAGCGCCCGCAAGATCGCCGACCGGATCGCGATGTTGCATGAAGGGCGCATCATCTGGCAGGGGCCGAAGCGCGAAATCGACCACTCCCATAACCCTTATGTGGATCAGTTCATCCACGGCCGCGCCGACGGCCCGATCAAGATGCAGGTGCGGAAGTTTTAGCTTCAAAACGCGATTAGAGCAGGGTGTAAATTTTTATATTGATTGAAAAAACGTCATTCCGGACAATTTTCTTTTCGCCGTTTTGCGGCGAAAGAAAATTGAGCCGGAATGACGTTTATTATTGAATCAAGGCCTTCAAGCCCGGCGGTTTGGATGCTTGCACTGGCTTGTTATCAGCGTTCCGATATGGCAAATTGCGCCTATGACCCACGAAACACCCCCCTATCATGACCTCATCCGTGCGCGGCTGCGCGACGTTCTAACCGACGCGCATTACGATCAGCTTCCCGGCTTCGGCCGCGGCAAGGTGCGCGATCATTACGATCTCGGCGACGGGCGCATCATTATGATTGCCACGGATAGGCAGAGCGCGTTCGACCAGATCCTCGCCTCCGTGCCGTTCAAGGGGCAAGTGCTGACCGACACCGCGCGCTTCTGGTTCGACGCGACGAAAGACGTTGTCGCCAATCATGTCATCGAATATCCCGATCCGAACGTCATGGTCGTGCGCAAAATGGATATGGTGCCGGTCGAAGTCGTGGTGCGCGACTACCTGACGGGCTCGACGTCCACCTCCGTCTGGACGATGTACGAGAAAGGCGAGCGAACGCTCTACGGCGTGGATTTTCCGGACGGCATGAAAAAAAACGAAAAGCTGCCCGTAACTCTGCTCACGCCGACCACCAAGGGCGCGATCGGCGCGCACGATGTGCCCATTACGGGGGACGAGATTGTCGCTCAGGGCCTGATGACGGAGGCCAAATGGCAGGAACTGGCGCAAACGGCGCTGGCTCTGTTCGCGCGCGGGCGCGAGATTGCGGCCAAACGCGGGCTGATACTCGTCGATACCAAGTACGAGTTCGGCTATGACGAAAACGGCAAGCTGACCTTGGCCGACGAGATTCACACGCCCGACAGCAGCCGCTATTGGAAGGCCGACAGCTACGAAGCGCGGCTTGCCGAAGGCAAGGAGCCGGAAAGTTTGGACAAGGAATTCTTGCGTCTTTGGATCGCGCGGCATTGCGATCCTTATAATGACCCGATTCCGGATATCCCCGAGGAAACGCTGATCGAGTTCAGCGGAAAGTATATCGCGCTGTTCGAAACTATCTCGGGCCGGAAGTTCCAGCCGCCCCCCCCCTTGCCGTCTATACGCGACCGCATCTGGGAGAATTTGAAGCGGTTTGTGTAGACAGCCTTAACGTCATTCCGGGGCCTGCCACGCGCTGGAAGAAAGGTCGTGGCCATTCCTGGATCGTAAGCCTGTCAGCGTGTGGCAGGAACCCGGAATCCAGTAACCCTGTATACGGGGACTTTCTATCGGATACATTCACTGGATCCCGGATCAATTTTCTTTCGCCTGCTATCGCAGCCGAAGAGAAAATTGTCCGGGATGACGTTTAGATTTGAAAGCGCAGCAACCCGATCTTCCAGGGTTTTCGCATCGGGCATGCCTATCACTCGCCGGATTTTGTTTTCCGCGCGGTGGCGCAGGCTCCACATGATCAGGCTTATCCATGCTGGTGTGCCGGGCGAGCGCTCGAAGGGTGCTTCGACGTCAAAATCGAAGGGATGCGTGTAGGTCCATAGACATTTATCCGGTCCGGCGCGTTTGATCCAGCGGCGAACCATAAAAAAAGGCAGGGCGTAGAGGTAAACGCCACCCAGATAGGGCACGCGTAGCGGTCCAACGTTCGCCACCGGTAAAGGCAACTCGATCATGCCGTTGGGCCATTGGAAGGGCTCGCGAGGCGCGTTCGGAAATCCGAAGCGTGAAATGTTCGTGGGCATGATGCTGGATGAATAGCGAAAGCCGAGTTCCGCAAGAACGTCCAGCGCCCAAAGGGTTTTCGGCGTCAGGGAAAAACACGGCGCGCGAAAGCCGGTAACCGGACGGCCGGAAAGCTGTTCAATCCGCATCTTGTCGATGCTGCTTTCGTGCCGGAATCTTTGCGGATTTTCCTGAGTCAAAGGAACATGATTGTGCGTGTGATAGGCGATTTCATGTCCGCGCGCGGCGATGGCCTTGACAAGATCGGGCGCTGTTTCGGCCACGCGGCCTACGGTGAAAAACGTGGCGCGGCGCTGGACGGCATCGCAAAAATCAAGCAGCTTTTGCGCCATCGCCGCATAGCGGCCATCCGGCGCATAGACGCCAGCGAGGTCTTCAAGATCGACGGTGAGGGAGACGCCTGTCACTGCCTTATCGCCTGCATTTCAAGCAGGAGCGTAACGGTATCGCCGAAACGGCCTGGCATTTCCGGCTCGTCACCCATGCCGAAGTCGGCGCGCTTGAAGCTGCCGCGCAGCGAAAGGCCTACGGCCGGACCTTCGTTGTTCCACATGCCACCGCCGCGCGGACTTTTTCCGGCCTGATTGAGCGTGGCTTCGAAGGTGAACGGCTTGGCAGTGCCGTGGACGTTGAGCGTGCCCTTGATCTCCGCCTTGCCGTCCTTGAAAGTTGCTTCGGAAGCCGCGATGAAGCTGATTTCCGGATAGCGCCGCGCATCGAAAAGCGCCGTTAAATCGCGCGCGGCGCCGCCATTGGCCGTCATAAGGCTGTTGGCGTCGAGCGCAAGGCGGACGTGGCTGATGGTTTTTGCATCTTCGTCATACGCGAAGCTTCCGGTTGCCGACCGGAACAAGCCGAACAGATTGGAAAAGCCCATATCCATAATCTGGAACGCGGCATTGAACTGTATGGGCGGCACGTAATACTTGCCGGCTTCGGCATGAAGCGGCCTTGCGGCGGTCATTATCGCAATTACAACCAGGAGAAAAAATAGCCGGATATGCCTTTGGGCGAACGGCATTACTGCTCTCGCCTACATCCAATGGCCGGGAATGAAGCCCCAGCCGAATTCGTGTTGGTACCAGCGGTCGGCGCACCAGACGGCCGTGTGTGAAGGCCGTGGCATCAAATGACCGGGCCTCCAATGGAATTCGGAGCCGTCATACGACCAATATCCCTTGCGCCAGATCTCGGTCATGGGATTGGCGGGAGACTGCTTTACTTCATATGGGGCCACAGGCGGCGAAATGGGAGAAAGCTGAATATAAACGGATGGCGGGGCTTTGACTTCATTCGTGGTCGAGCCGCAGGCGGACAAAGCCATAAGCAAGGGCAGGACAATCAATAGCGCGGGGCGGGGGAGGGGCATGACGTCCTTCTTCTTAAAGCACGCTGATACGGAAGTCTTCGATGACCATGTTGGCCAACAGCTTTTCAGCCATAGACTTGGCCTGTTCCCTGGCTTTGGCGGGATCGGTTTCAGCCAGTTCCATTTCGATGGTCTTGCCGACGCGGACTTCGCCAACACCCTTGAAACCAAGGGAGCCCAGCGCATGGCCGATGGCCTTGCCCTGGGGGTCAAGCACGCCTTCTTTCAGCATGACGTCGATACGGAGTTTCATCTCTTTTTCCTGTTGAGCGAAGTTATATTGGCGATGCTTGAATCTTTACCCGCATTGTCGTCGGCCAGAATGCCGAGCCGCCGCGCCACTTCCTGATAGGCTTGCTCGACTTTGCCGAGGTCTTCGCGGAAGCGGTCCTTGTCCAGCTTTTCGTTCGTGTGCACGTCCCAAAGGCGGCAGTTGTCGGGGCTGATCTCGTCGGCCAGAACGATGCGCATTTCGTCGTGATCCCACAAGCGGCCGAACTCAAGCCGGAAATCGACCAGCTTCAGCCCGATGCCGAGGAACAAGCCCGACATATAGTCGTTGATGCGCAACGCCAGCGACATGATCTCTTCCATCTCGTAAGGGCTGGCCCAGCCGAAGGCTGTGATGTGCTCGTCGGACACGAAGGGATTGTCCAATTCGTCCTTTTTGTAGAAAAACTCGACGATGGAGCGGGGCAGGGCCGTGCCTTCGGCAAGGCCGAGGCGCTTGGCGAACGACCCCGCCGCGACGTTGCGAACGACGATCTGGATCGGGATGATTTCGACTTTCCGGATAAGCTGTTCGCGCATGTTGAGGCGGCGCATAAAATGCGTCGGCACGCCGATCTCGTTCAGGCGGCTCATCAGGTACTCGGAGATGCGATTGTTCAGAACGCCCTTGCCGGTGATCGTGCCGCGCTTCTGATTGTGGTTTGAGGAGGTTTCGTCCTTGAAGTATTGCACAAGCGTTCCGGGCTCCGGCCCTTCGAAAAGAACCTTGCCGTTGCCTTCAAAGATGCGCCGCCGACGGGTCATGCGAATGTTCATTTTTTTCAACCACTTGGAAATCCGCAAAGCCGCACGGTCGCGGTCTGGTTGATTCATGATATAGCAGGGCCGAAGAGGCCTGACAACGATGGCGGAACGGGGCCGGAAACGGGCATTATTCATGGTTAAGCAGGTTTTGTTTTTTACTTTCGGGAGCCGTCTGATACTTTCACGAAATGAAAGCGCAAGATATTTCAAGATATTTCAAGGAAGCGAGTTTGGCGAGCCAAATAGGCTTGTTTGATCAATTCCGCGAGCAGGGCGATGCCAAGCCCATTATGAATTATTTGGCTTACGGCCGGCTGCTCGGGCGCAATTGCGATCTTCCGTTCATGCAAAAAATAGAGTTCTACGACGTACTCCGGCAGCGAAGCTACCGTCTGGCGGAAAAAGTTATGGCGAGTTCGTCTATCAATGATTTGGGAGAGCAAGTTCGCTTAACCGCTTTCAACGTAACGGCCCAGGCGGCGTGGAAATATCAGTGGAAGCCACTGCTGAAAGGAAAAGCCCTTGAGCAAAGGCTTATAAATAGTGTTTTTATTGATTTTCGTTGCGTAACATACGGTAAAAATCGCGGAGGGCGGCGCGCTCGCTATTGCAACGAAGCCGGTTACCGCCCTGGACGCTTTGAAGCGGCGATCTGGCAGGGCGATACACTCTGCGGTTTAACATATGGCGGCAAGAATGAGGATTTTAAGGAAAATATAGTTGCGGTGCATTTATTGGAAGGCCATCCCGCCACCGTGCATCCGTTGAAGGGGAAGATTTTTAAGATCACCCTGATAGCCGCAGCCGCTTACGCACACGTTCTTGGACACGATCTTGTGCGCATCGATGGTCCCTTTTCCAAAGGAACGCTCAAACAAGCGGGGAAACATAACCTAATTCTGAAGGAAGAACTGTGGGGCAGGTTGTTCTGGGGAAAACAAAGAAATGGATGGATATCGCATCCCGACATCTACGTGCCAGTGAGGCGTGTGATCGAAAACGGACAGTATATTCTGAACCAAACGACAGCTACCCCGACCTGAACAGTCTCACCGCGGCGTCTTTTTCAAACAAATAGAGTAATGTGCGAAGCGCCTTGCCGCGTGGCGTTTGCAGTTCGGCGTCCTGGGAAAGGATAAGTTGGGCGTCTTTGTGGGCCATAGCCAGAAGGTCTTGATCCGCCGCCAGATTGGCAAGGCGGAATTCCGGCAGGCCACTTTGACGCGTGCCAAGAAGCTCGCCGGGGCCGCGCAGGCGCAAGTCTTCCTCGGCGATGCGGAACCCGTCCTCGGTCTCGCGAAGCATTTGAAGGCGAGCCTTTGCCGTTTCGCCGAGCGGATGTTGATAGACCAAAAGGCAGGTTGATTTATCTTTCCCGCGCCCCACGCGTCCGCGCAACTGGTGAAGCTGCGCGAGACCGAAACGTTCGGCATGCTCGACGATCATCAGGCTTGCGCCGGGAACGTCCACGCCGACTTCGATCACGGTCGTCGCGACAAGCACTTTAATTTCGCCCGCTGCAAAGGCGGCCATAACCTTGTCTTTCGCCTCGGCCGTCATGCGCCCATGCACGAGGCCGACGTTCGCTTTTCCCAAACGTTCCACTAGCATCTCCGCCCGCGCGGTGGCGGCCGCAAGATCGGATTTTTCCGATTCCTCCACGAGCGGGCAAACCCAATAAGCCTGCGCGCCCCTGACAGTCTGACGTTTTACGCCTTCGATCACTTCGTCCAGCCGCGATATGTTTATGAGCCGCGTATCGATGGGCTGCCGTCCTGCGGGTTTGTCCATGAGGCGTGAGACGTCCATGTCGCCATAGGCCGTGAGCGTCAGCGTGCGCGGGATCGGCGTGGCGGTCATCACCAGAATATCGACGCCGTGTCCCTTGTCGGCGAGTTGCAGGCGTTGCTGGACGCCGAAACGGTGCTGCTCGTCGACGACGGCAAGGCCGAGGCGGTGGAACTTAACGTCCTGTTGAAACAGCGCGTGCGTGCCGATGGCAATCCTGATCCTGCCGCTCGCCAATCCTTCGATCACGTCCTGCCGCTCCTTGCTGCGGCCTTTGGCGGTCAGCAAATGAGCCTGCAATCCGATAGGCTTTAAAAATTCGTTCAGGCGTTCGTGATGCTGCCGGGCGAGAATTTCCGTAGGAACCATTAGGGCAGCTTGCATCCCGGCCTCGACCGCTTGCAGCATGGCGAACAACGCGACAATGGTTTTGCCTGATCCCACGTCGCCCTGAAGCAGGCGCAGCATTCTTCGCGGGGCGGCCATGTCGGCGCTTATTTCCGAAACGGCCTGCTTTTGGCCATCGGTGAGCGCGAAAGGAAGTGACGTTTCAAGCTGTTTTTGGAGCTTGCCGTTTCCGGCAATGGCGCGCCCGCCTGCCTCGCGGTGGTGGCGGCGAATGACGGCCAAGGCCAGCTGATCCGCCAGCAATTCATCGTAAGCCAACCGGCGCCGTGCGCATGAATCACCCTCCCCATGCGGGGGGGGCGCGGCGGCGTAGCCGTCGCGGGGAGGGGTAAAATCACCTTGCTCTTTAACCCCTCCCCGAAATTGCTGCGCAATTTCGACCCTCCCGCAAGGGGAGGGTGATTTTTGCAGCAACGTGTTCGGGTCATGCGCGGAAAGAACCGCTTGTTTCCATCCCGGCCAATTTTCGCGCTTAAGCAAATGCGGATCATGCCATTCGGGCAAATCGGGAAGTTTTGACAAAATGCTTTGCAGCGCTTTGCGGACAAGTTTGCTTGTAAGCCCTTCGGTAAGGGGATAAACCGGCTCGACTTTGGGTATCTCGTCCGCGCGATTAGGCGGCAGGACGTAATCCGGATGGCTCATGCTCCATCCGCCGCGAAAGCGCTGCAGAAGACCGCTTACGACAACGGGCCGGTCCGTGGGATAGAGGTTGCCGAGATAATCGCCCTTGGCGTTGAAATACGTGATCGTGATGTCGGCGGTGCCGTCGCTGCCGATAATGCGATAGGGCAACCCCCGTTTGTGCGGCGGAACGTGCTCGGCGATGTTAAGCATCAG
>JAQUPC010000016.1 GCA_028716765.1 Alphaproteobacteria bacterium
CAAGCGACGACAGGACGCAGAGAAGGGCCGGGAAAAGCCGTGCGCGCCGCATCAAGCCTGCGTCTCGACGAGTTGCCAGTTCGGATCGTCCGACTTCAGGTCGCGCGCGAACGTCCACGTGTCGCGAATTTCTTCGGTCTGCCCGGGCGCTCCCAAAACGATTTGCCCTGCGGCGTTGCGAACGACGTTGGTTTGATGGCTTGTAAAATCTACCGTCAGAAAGGCGCGCGAGTCCTCGAGGCGCGCGCGCGCGATATCGGCGTCGGCGATGCGTTCGATATGCGCCTCCAGCGTCTCGCCCGCCTCCTTGCGCGCCGCGACGGCTTTTTCGAAACTTTCGCGCACGGACGGCGCCAGCCAGGCGGACACGGGCGAAAGATCGCCTTTGGCGAAGGTTTCGACGATGATCGTGAAGGCCGTTTTCGCGCCCTGCAGAAACGTCTTTTCGTCGAACGCAGGGTCCGTTTCCCTGATCAAATCCAGCGCGCCCGCCAACGACGCCACGGCATGCCCTTCGGGCGTAATGACGGGCGGCTCCGTTCCCGGCACGCTCTTGGGCAGCACCATGACATCCTCTTCGTCCTTTTCCCCCGGCAAGGACGCGGCAAAAGGATTGGGGCGTTCCGGCTCGTCGTCATTGCGGCGGCCGAGCACGAGCCAAAGCCGGCCAAGAATAAAGGCGGCGATGGCCGCCAGAAGAATGATATCAAGATTGTTCATGCGGCACCTTTCACGCCCCCAAGACTAGCGCACTCCGGAACGGCTGCACAGTTTTTTGCGTCTTCCGCAAAAGCGGGCCTTGCGGCGCGTTCTGTCCGCGCCGTTGTGCCGTTCGCCGTTCCGTGTTAGTCAGGCCCGTCTTTTTTTCAAGGAGAGCGTGGCGATGACAGCCTTATCACCGGACGGCGCCCCGGCGGCCCCGGTCCAGATTGCGGTAAACAACCAGTATATAAAGGACTTTTCGTTCGAGAGCCCGGGCGCGCCGCAGGTTTTCGCCCAATTGACCGCCATGCCTGCGCTCAATGTCGGCGTTAACGTGCAAACGCGTACGCTGGCGGAAAACATTTATGAAGTCGTGCTTATGCTGAAGCTCGAGGCGAAGGCCGGGGACAAGACGGCTTTTATCGCCGAACTCGCTTACGGCGGCGTTATCACGGTCCCGCCGGTTCCCGAAGAAGCGCTGCGGTTCGTCCTTCTGGTCGAAGCGCCGCGCCTTTTGTTTCCTTTTGCGCGCAGCATCGTCGCCAACGCCGTCAGCGACGGCGGGTTCCCGCCGCTTTTGATCAACCCGATCGATTTCGTCGCGCTCTATCAATCGCAGGCGGTGCAGATGGAAAGGCCCGCGGAAGGTTCGGCTTAATAGTGCGCTGAAAGGCTATTGCCTCTGTCGCTCTAACCCTTGCCGGGCTTGGCGTTGCTGGCCGCCCCCTATACACTCCCTTACCCTTACCTATATTTTGAAACACCTGTAAGCAAAGAGGGCCTGTGGATAGGCCCAAAACGCGGGGAGAGGGAAGGGTTAAAAAGGAAAAAGAATTAGGGATGGATTTTTTCTTTTCTATTGCCCCGACCTCAAGTCAGCCCGAGCCGATCTTAAACTTTCCGTAATCTTTAGCTGGCACAATGGGTAGGCGTTTTCCCACAAGGAGGCCCTGCCTATGCGCGCCCGTCTTGTTTTTGCCGTTCTTGCTCTTATGAGCCTTTCGTTTCCGGCTTTAGCTGAAATTAAAATGCCGGGCTATCCGTGCACCGAATTGGGTATAACGACGATGGGGGATGATCGTACGACCCTTGTTGCCTGCCTGCTCATGAACGCAGATGCGTCATCCACAGGTGCAAGCTGCGCTATTGCCGCCACCGTCGGTAATAGCTGCGTGTGGAAGTCGATGTCTACTCTTATCCCCGTATGCACACATAGTGGCGAAGCTTTGCAATTCGACGGAACAAAGTTTTCATGTGCAGTTCCTCCCCCCCCATTGCACAGGCAGCGATAAAGCTCTGCAATTTGATGGGTCAACGTTTTCTTGCGCGACAGTTAGCGCTGGGAGTGGCAGTAGCAGTAGCACCACCGGTGGCGCATCTTGTGGGGCTGTTACCAATCCTTCTGGGTTGTGGTTTGCGACTACTTTACCAGGAGCGGCCGATCAACAGGTGGTTGTGGGAACAACGTGCAAACACCCCGGGACTGACTGCTGCTCTGGTGATCAATATCAATGCCGAGACGGCACATGGAATCTAGTAAGTGTTCCGTGTGCCGGGTATGTGGGGGGACTTTACTGAGATAGTGATGTAGAAAGCGCCTCACGTCAGCCCGAGCCGGTATTTTAGCATCTCATTCCAACCTTTGCCCGTGCCCGGCTCCAGCAGCGTCCGGCGCACCTTGCGGCCGACAGGAACAAGGGCCTTCACTTCCTCAGAAAGCTTTTCCCCGGCGTCATCAAGATCGAAGGCGAGGATCACGACCGAGCCGTCCGGCATCTTTTCCATAGCGTCCCGCAGGAGGGCGGGCTGTGGAGGGATCGAGGGCGCCGCCCGTGGACATAGTGCGGGCGCCCGCCGCTTTTGATCAACCCGATCGATTTCGTCGCGCTCTATCAATCGCAGGCGGGGCAGATGGAAAGGCCCGCCGAGGGAACGGCTTAACAGGGATCAGGGTTTTCAGCGGTGCGCCGAATGCATTGCGTTCGCAACGCTCCTCTCATCCGAGCCCCGAGCCCCGAGCCTTAATCAGAACTCCCGCGCCGCGGCTTGGCGATGTCGTTCGTGTTCTGGCTCATGGATTCGAAGAAGTCGTTGTTCGTCTTGCTGTATTTAAGCTTGTCGAGCAGGAACTCCATCGCGTCGGTGACGCCCATGGGCAACAGGACGCGGCGCAGCACCCACATTTTCGACATCGTGCCCTTGTCGACGAGCAATTCCTCCTTGCGCGTGCCGGACTTGGTGATGTCGATGGCCGGGAACGTGCGGCGATCGGACAGTTTGCGGTCGAGAATGATTTCCGAATTGCCGGTGCCCTTGAACTCTTCGAAGATCACTTCGTCCATGCGGCTGCCGGTGTCGATCAGCGCCGTGGCGACGATCGTCAGCGAGCCGCCTTCCTCGATGTTGCGCGCCGCGCCGAAGAAGCGCTTGGGCCGCTGCAGGGCGTTGGCGTCGACGCCGCCCGTCAGCACCTTGCCGGAGGAGGGCACCACGGTGTTGTAGGCGCGCGCGAGGCGCGTGATGGAATCGAGCAGAATAACCACGTCGCGCTTGTGCTCGACGAGCCGTTTGGCCTTTTCGATGACCATTTCCGCCACCTGAACGTGGCGCGAGGCCGGTTCGTCGAACGTCGAGCTGACGACTTCGCCCTTGACCGAGCGCGCCATATCCGTGACTTCCTCGGGCCGTTCGTCGATCAAAAGCACGATCAGGAACACCTCTGGGTGGTTCTTGGCGATGGCGTGGGCAATGTTTTGCAGCAAAACGGTTTTGCCGGTGCGCGGCGGCGCAACGATCAGGCCCCGCTGGCCCATGCCGAGCGGCGCGATCAGATCGATGACGCGCGTCGAGAAATCCTTTTTCGTGGGCTCCTGAATTTCCAGCTTGAGGCGGCGGTTGGGGTAGAGCGGCGTCAGGTTGTCGAACCCGATGCGATGACGCGTTTTTTCCGGCTCTTCGAAGTTGATGCGGTTGACCTTCAAAAGCGCGAAATAGCGCTCCTGATCCTTCGGCGCGCGGATCTCGCCCTCGATCGTGTCGCCAGTGCGAAGACTGAATTTGCGCACCTGACTCGGCGAAACGTAGATATCGTCGGGCCCGGCGAGGTAGTTGGATTCGGGCGAGCGCAGAAAGCCGAAGCCGTCCGGCAAAACCTCGAGGACGCCGTCGCCGTAAATGGCCTTGTCCTGCATGGCTTCAGCCTTGAGGATGGCGAACATCATTTCCTGCTTGCGCATGGTGCCCGCGTTTTCAATTTGCAGTTCTTCGGCGAACGCCAGAAGCTCCGCGGGCGTTTTGGTTTTTAGTTCACGTAGATTCATGAGACCTTGGGTGTTGTATTGTTAGGAAAAGGCTTGAAGGCCGCCGGCTCTTACGGCGCCGGTTTTTTCTGTGTGCTGCGCCCGGTTTTTACCGAAACCTGTGGCGCCCTTTCTTTTTGCTGCGTTCCGGAAAACCATCTTCGTCGAGTTAAAAACCCGCGCGCAAAGCTGGCCGCTAAAGATCGATTACCTGATTGGCGTGCGCGGCCCGTTGGCGCTTGAGGAGGGGGTTCCGGCTAAAATAAAAAGTCAGGGACTGGAAAAGTCGCATTCAAGTTAGGAACGCTTTAGAGGATTTTGCGCGGAAAGTCAAAAAAAATCCACCGTTTCCTAGTCTTTGACATTAACCATAAAATTGTCTTTGGCCTTCGGGCGCTTGCTTGAGCGCCGCGCCGACGAGCCTTGCCAATCCGTCGATAAACGCCTTTTCCGTCCCGGCCGCCGGAGCGCGCGCAAAATAGGGCGCGCCCGCGCTTAGGGCAAGGGCCTTCCCGTCGCGATCAAGCTCGACAAGCGTTTCCAGATTCTCCGCGGCAAAGGATATGGGCACGACAAGAACCGGCTGTTTCTTGTCTGCCGCTTTTTTGATTTCCTCTTCCAGAGAAGGCCCGGTCCAGCGGAAGGGCCCTGCCCGGCTTTGGTAACAAAGACCCCAGTCAAGACCGGGTATGGCGAGCGCTTCGGCCAGGGCTTCGGCCGTATGCTTGCATTGCCGGGGATAAGGGTCGCCCCGCCGTACGATTGTTTCCGGCAATCCGTGGGCGGAAAACAAAACGCGCGGCGTTCCGTGCCTTGCGGCTTCCTTGTAGATTTCTCCCGTTTTTTGCGCCAGCGCAGAGATAAAGCCGGGTTCGCACGGATAGTCGGGGACAATTATTATATCCCGTTCTCCGGAAAAAACCTGCTTCAGTTCACGCCATCCCGATCCGGTCGTGACCGTCGAGAATTGCGGATAAAGGGGCAGAAAAACGATTTTATCGGGCCGCCACGCCTTTATTTCGGCGCACGCATCGCGAATGAAGGGGCGGCTGTAGCGCATAGCCACGAAACACCGCACGGTATTTTGCATTCCTGCCAGCCGTTCTTCCAGCGCGCGCGCCTGTTCTTTCGTGTGCGCATAAACGGGCGAGCGGCCGCCGATGTGCGCATAAAGCTGTTTGGTCTTTCTTGTACGAAAAAGCGCCAGCACCAACGCCAGCGTTTGCCGCAGGGATGCCGGAATCCGGAAAACGCAAGGGTCGCTGAACAATCGATAGAGATAGAAAAACGTCTCCCGTGGATTTTCCGGCCCGCCGAAGTTAAGAAGAAGAACGGCGACTTTCATTTTACCCGGCCCACGTGCGAACCTGTTCGACGAGCCTGGCGACGTTTTCCGGCGGCGTTTGCGGCAAAATGCCGTGACCAAGATTGAAAATATGGCGCGGTCCGAACGTTGCGATGATGGCATCGACGGCCTTTTGCATGTCTCTGCCTCCGCTAACGAGAAGCCGGGGGTCGAGATTCCCTTGCAGCGGTTTAACGGGCTGAAGGGCGCTGCGCGCGAAAGAAAGGGATATATTTTGATCGATGCCGAGGGCGTCGACACCCGTTTGTTCGACGAAGGCTTTATAATCCTCCGGTAAGGCCCCGCGCGGAAACCCGATCACGGGGACGTTCGGATATTCTTTTTTCAGCGCCGCAACGAGTTCGCGCGTCGGCTCGACAACCAAACGTTGAAAAGCGTTTCCGCGCAACAATCCGGCCCAGCTATCGAAGATCTGAATGACTTCGGCTCCGGCTTCGATTTGCCGGCCAAGATATTCAAGCGTCGCATCGTGCAACAGGGAAAAAAGCCGGGCCACGAATGCAGGATTTTTTTCCTCGGCCGCCGTTGCTGCGGGGAACCCTTCCGCGCTCCCGCCGTCGATCATGTAACAGGCGACGGTCCATAAGCCGCCGGCAAAGCCTATCCGTGTGACGGCATCGGGAAGTTCGCCCTCCAGCCGGCTTAAGGTTTCAAAGACGGGCTCGAGCAAGCCGATATTCCACCGCAACTTCTCCAGATCTTTTTCGGAACGAATGGGAAGAATTTCAGGCTTTTTACCCTCTTCAAACGACGGCTTTCGTCCAAGCGCGTAGGGAACGAGGAGAATATCGGCAAATAAAATGGCCGCATCGAGGCCGAACCGCCGTATGGGTTGAAGGGTAATTTCCGTAGCGAGATCTGGCGTGAGACAAAGATCGAGAAAACCGTCCGCCCGTTTTCGCAATTCCCGGTATTCAGGAAGATAGCGGCCAGCCTGCCGCATAAACCATAACGGCATACGGCTTGCTGTCCGGTTCGACAACAGATCGAGAAGGGGTTTTCCCTCCATGCTTTACTTTTCCCCTCTTATTTTCCCAATCAATATATAAATAATAGGTGGTTGAAGATAGTGGGGGCGCGAAATAAAGGGGATTATTTTTAATCACCTCAAACCGCCGGGCTCCGGAATTTTACGCACATTATCGTAACGGCGGCGACATGAAAGAAAAAGTGAATAAATCATGAATAACGGCGGCGGACATGCCGTGGATATCGTTGTGGAAAGTGGGGGTAAGCGCCGTGGAATTTTTCCCCGTATTTCACAGCCTCTGGAAAAAAACCATCCAAGGAAAACGGATGTGTGCATAAAAAAGGAAAGGCGGAAACAGAATTTGCATTCCTCATAACTCATGACCATTATCCTCGTTATGCTTGGGCCTGTTGATATCCTGTACTCCAAATCCCGCGCCGTCTCCTTTTATAAGGATATTGTATGATGGCGTTCCAGCACCACCTTCACCTTGTTTCCGATGCCACGGGCGAAACGATACATGGTATTTCGCGGGCTTGTTTGGCGCAATTCGAGGACGTCGGCGTTCAGGAGCATTTTTGGAGCCTTGTCCGGACCAAGCGCCAGCTGGACGTGGTGCTGGAAGGAATCGGACAATGGCCGGGGCTCGTCCTGTATACGCTTGTCGACGAGGGATTGCGCGACGCGCTGACCCGCTTTTGCCGCGAGAAAGGCCTGCCGAGCGTTTCGGTGCTGGATCCCGTGATGTCGGCCATGATCAGATTTTTCGGCAAACAGGCGGCGCACACGCCCGGCCGCCAGCATGTTCTGGACGCCAACTATTTCGCGCGTATCGAGGCCGTGAACTATGCCATGGCGACGGACGACGGGAACAGACTGGAAAGCGTAAACGATGCCGACGTTATCGTTCTTGGCGTTTCGCGAACCTCGAAAACGCCGACCTGCGTCTATCTTGCCAACCGCGGATTGCTGGCCGCCAACATACCGATCGTTCCCGGCGTGCCGCTGCCGGTCGATCTCGAAAACCTGAAAAAGCCCATGTTCGTCGGCTTGACCAAAGATCCCGACAGTTTGGTCGAAATTCGCCGCAGCCGCCTGCGCTTTTTGCAAAACGACGATGCATCGCCTTATATTGATCCGGAAAAGGTGCATAAGGAAGTTCAGGAGGCGCGGCGGCTTTTTGCGCGGCTGGGGTGCCCGGTTATCGACGTTACGCGGCGCTCCGTCGAAGAAACGGCTTCGGAAATCATGATGCTTTTGAACCGGCGCACGCTCGAGCGCGAGAAAAAAGGAGACCCGGCATGATAAGCGGCCGCGCGAAACTGGCAGGGGTCATGGGATGGCCGGTGGGGCACTCGCGCTCGCCGCGCCTTCACGGAACGTGGCTAAGGCAATACGGGATCGACGGCGCCTACGTTCCTCTGGCTGTAGAGCCTTCCCGCCTCGAGCAAGCCTTGCGCGCCCTTCCGGCTCTCGGGTTCCGCGGCGTTAACCTGACGATTCCCCACAAGGAAGCGGCCCTCGGCATCGTCGACCGCATCGAACCTTTGGCGGCGCGCATTGGCGCCGTCAACACCGTAATCGTCGGCGAAGACGGCAAGCTCGACGGACGAAATACGGACGCCTTCGGTTTTCAGGAGAACCTCAGGGCGGCAGGTTTTGCGCTTGAGGAAAAAGGGGCCCCGGCCGCGGTTCTGGGCGCGGGCGGCGCGGCGCGCGCCGTTATTGCGGCTCTGCAGGACATGGGGTTTTCTGAAATCAGGCTCGTGAACCGGACCCGGGACCGCGCCGGACAATGCGCCGGATCTTTGCGTGCGCCCGGCCTTGGCGCGATAAACGTGGTGGCGTGGGAAGAGGCGGCGCGGGCGCTTGAGGATGCGGCGCTGCTAGTGAACACGACCTCGCTTGGCATGAACGGGCAGCCGCCGCTTGATATGGATTTGGCTCCCCTGCCATCGGGCGCGTGGGTTACGGACATCGTCTATACCCCGCTTGAGACGGCGCTGTTGCGGCGGGCGCGGCAAAGGAATCTTCGCGTCGTCGACGGCCTTGGCATGCTGTTGCATCAGGCGCGGCCGGGCTTTGCCGCCTGGTTCGGCGTGGAGCCGGAGGTTACCGGGGATCTTCGCGAGGCGGTGCTGGCCGATGACTAATCGCCGCAAAACGAAAAAACTTATGGTCCTTGGTCTGACGGGCTCGATAGGGATGGGGAAAAGCACCGCCGCGAACATATTGCGCGGCTTCGGCCTTTCCGTTTACAGCGCCGACGCCGCCGTTCATGCGCTGCTCAAGCGCGGCGGCAAAGCCGTTAAGCCGGTGGCGCGGCTCTTTCCCGGAACGCTGAAAAAGGGCGCCATCGACCGGGACCTTTTGGGCCGGACGGTTTTCGCCGCTCCCGGAAAACTGCGCCGCCTGGAACAAATCCTTCATCCCCTCGCGCGCGCAGCCGAGCGGTCGTTTTTGGCGAAGGCCCGGAAAGAAGGCGCAAGGGCGGCCGTGCTCGAAATCCCGCTGCTTTTTGAAACGAAAGCCGAAAAGCGGTGCGGCGCGACGCTTTGCGTAACGGCCACGAAGGCCGTTCAGAAAAGACGCGTCATGAAGCGTCCGGGCATGACGGCGGCCAAATTCCGCGCTATTCTGAAACAGCAAATGCCGGACCGCGAAAAGCGCCGCCGCGCCGATTATGTGATAAACACCGCGAAGGGTCAGGCCGCCACGCGGCGGGCGCTGGCGCGGATATGGAAAATTCTGCAGGAAAGCAAAACCTAGACCATGCGCGAAATCGTTCTTGATACGGAAACGACGGGACTCAATCCGCTGGGCGGCGACCGCGTGGTGGAAATCGGCGGCGTCGAGCTGATCAACCTGATGCCGACGGGGCGCATCTATCACGGCTACTTCAACCCCGAGCGCGCCATGCCCCCCGAAGCGGCGCGCGTGCACGGCCTGACGGAGGAATTTCTTGCGGACAAGCCCGTGTTCGCCAGTTCCGTTGACGATTTTCTGACCTTTATCGGCGAGACGCCGCTCGTGATTCACAACGCCTCTTTCGATATGGGGTTCCTGAACGCCGAACTGTCGCGCCTTGGCTTTCCGGCTCTGCCGCCGTCGCGGGCCGTCGATACATTGGCTATGGCGCGGCGTCTTTTCCCGGGCGCGCCCAACTCGCTCGACGCTCTCTGCAAGCGCTTCGGCATCGACACATCGGGACGCGAATGGCACGGCGCGCTTCTCGACGCGCGGCTGCTGGCGGACGTTTATCTGGAGCTGCGCGGCGGGCGCCAGCCCGGGCTTGTCATGAATGTTGCCGGCGGGCGCGACGAAATTTTGCCCGCCGCCGCAACGGGCGCCTTCCGCGAGCCGCGCGCGCACGCCCCGACGGAGGAAGAAAAAACGGCGCACGCGGCGCTTGTTGAAGCCTTGAAGAATCCTTTATGGAAACAGAGCCGTCGCGCCTGATCCCGCCTCTATCCCGTCAACAAACAGCCGGAAAGAAAATCATGCGTGCGCTGGCCGGCGAGGCCGGCGGCGTCCTTGCGGTATGCGGGGCCGCCCGGGCGGGCAAAAGCATGCCGCGCGCCGGGGTAGATGTGCGTGGACACAAGGGGGTTTCGCGCCGCCGCCTCCAGAACTTTTTCCCGGGACGGCGCGGCGAGGAACTCGTCTTTTTCGGCGATATGAAGCAGCGCCGGCTGGCGTATGTCGTGGACTTCATCGAGAGCCGACTCGATCCCCGTTCCGTAATAGCTTACCGAGCCGTCAACATCGCTGCGCGCGGCCATGAGCCAGGCCAGCTTGCCGCCAAGGCCGTACCCGGCGACGCCGACCTTTCCGCTGCAGCCGGACAGGCAGCGCATATGCGCCATCGTCGCGAGCAGGTCGCGCAAACCGGCCTCGACATCGAAGGCTTTATAAAGCTCGAACGCGCGGTCGCGGTCCGCGTCTTCTTGCGGGGAAAGCCGGACGCCCGGCTTCAGGCGCCAGAACAAATCGGGGCATACGGCCATGTATCCCTGGGAGGCAAAAGCGTCGCAGACGGCGCGCATATCATCGTTTACGCCGAAAATTTCCTGTATCACCACAAGGCCGGGGCCGCAGTTGTTTTTCGGCATGGCGGCATAACCGCCGAAAACAGGCCCGTCGAGAGCGTTGATCGAAACATCGGGCATGGCGGCGCACCTTCATGAACGCGAACGTTGTGTTGATGAACGAAAAGCTAGGCGCGCGCGGGCGTTCTGGCAATGCAGGAAAAATGCGTCCTACAGGGACTCGACGGTTACCGGGCGCAACACAACGGCGCAAGGAAGCCGGGCGTCGGTTGTAAGGCGCAGGCGCAAAAAAGCCGGACCGCCGGAAGTTTTTGGCACGGAAAAAGCCTGAAAGACGGTCTCCGGAACAACAGCGGGAGCAAACGTCTTATGGAACGATGCGCTTCCGTTTGATGCCAACACGGACAGTTCAAATCGCGGATTGTAACAATCGCCCTGCGGCAAAACCCCGGCGCTTATACGGTAATCGCCCGGCGCAAGAGGATAATCGAAGAACAGGCCCAGCTCCGCACGCAAGGGATCGAAGCCCGCGTACACGACGGTTTGATTCTGTTCGTTTGTCCCAATAAACATTTGCCGAAGCGCCGAAAGCGCGATCCAGTCCTGACGGGGAGCCGGAACGGTTTTGCGCATGTCCGCGAGGGCTTCGTGCAGGGCGTCCGGCGCCCACGGATCCCGGCGCCAAACGGAAACCCGGACGCCGTCTTCAAGCGCGAAGCTTTCCGCATCCTTGTGAAAGAGGATCTGGCGCGCGCCGGAGGGCGGAAACTGTTGCGCCGCCGCCGTCACGACTTTCTGCGCGTCGGCGCCGAGATGGTATTGCGGCGGCTCCGGCACGACATAGACGTTTGCCGTAGCGAAGGCGTCCAGAGGCGAACTTTGTGCGCTGTCGACCTCGGGCCCTTGAAGGAAGCGGGGCAGCGCGTCGAAGTGATGCAGAATATCGGTGTTAACCGCGCGCACGATGTCCTGATTGAATATGAAGGAAGAGCCCAACACGAAAACCCGGTCTTCGGGCGTTGTCGTTGCAATGAGGTAAGAGCCAAGCCTGACCAGTTCGCCGTAGTCCTTCCGGACGACGGGAGGGCGCGGGGCTGACAGCAAGCGCGGCGCGCCGTTGCTGTTGGGCGGGACGCCGTCCGGCGACAACCAGAGCGCCCAGACGCTGTTGGAGGCGAGCAACAGGGCAAGGGGGGTAATCGCCCAAAAAGCGCGTGGCGCCGGGAAGGACCGCCATAGTCCGAGAAAAAGACCGGCAAGGCCAACGGAAACGAACAAAGGCAGAAAATGCAAAATATAGTGGTGTCCCTTTTGAACGGGGCCGCCGCACCAGACGACAAACCACACTAAAGTTGCCGCGGCGACAAAGGCAAGCGGCCGCCTCGCTTCGGGCCATTTTCGCAGAGCAAGGATGAAACCGCCCAGCGCGGCGCCGGAAAGCAAAAACCCGAAACCGCCTAAAGCAAACAGCAAAAACCCGGCGGCGGAGTTTTTATAGGAAAGGTAAAGCTTTCCATAGTCGACCGTTAACGCGTTCCGCAAAAATTCGGGCGCGATAATACCGATTGCCGCCGCCATAATCGTGCCGCACAAAACGTAAAAAAGCGCCTGCCGCAACAACGCCTTTAGCCGCATCCCGGGCGGCGTGCGGAAAAAACAGTCAAACAGGCTGAAACCGGCGGACGTCAGGAGGAGCGCAACGGCGGCATAGGCAAAATGCCGCCGCAGAAGAACCGCGAAGCCAAGCAGCAGACCGGCGAGAACGGCCGTGAAAAGCCCGTCCGGACGCGTGAGGAACAGACCCAGCGCGAACGCGACGCAGGCGGCGGCGCCGATATCCGGATACCCTTCCAAAAGAGGAAGCCATAGGGGCGGAATAAGCGCGCAGACGCCGAAGCCGAACAGCAAGGCTTGCGGCCAGCCCAAACCGAAAACGCGGCGCAAGACGAACGCAACGGCAGCCTCGAAGGCCACGAAAAAAACGAGGAAATTCGTAAGCAGAAAAACGGGCCGTTCGTTGCCAAAAAGCGCAAAGGCCGGCAACGAAGGCAGCGCGAATATGTAATTATAATCTTGCGCAAGAGACTGATTCAAAACGGCGAGCCCTGGCGCGAAACCCATATGAAAGGCTCCCGCCAAATCCCGGGCCATCAAGTGATACATGGCGTGGTCCCAGAAATACACCGTGTGTTCCTGCGACACGTAGCCGTACACGAACAGGCCTTGCAGCAGGATAAGCGCGAAGAGCGCAAGAAGAAAAACGTTACGCTTCATGGGGAATCCCGGGAACGATGCGGCAGCCTACGCGCTCCTTCCCGGAGCGGCAAGCTTGCGGTAAGATAGCAAGGGAAGAACGGCGGCAAAACAACCGCGGGAAGGAGGGGCCATGAAGGTCACCATAAACGTCGAGTGTACGCCCGGCGAAGCGCGCCTGTTCATGGGGTTGCCGGACGTGCGGCCCATGCAGGAATCGCTTCTGAAGGAGATGGAAGAAAAAATGCGCGAAAACATGCAGGCCATGAGTCCGGAAGCGATGCTGAAAACCTGGCTTCCGGCCACGCTTCATGGCGCGGAACAAATGCAAAAAATATTTTTTTCGCAGGTTCAGCAAGTGATGTCGGCGGCGGCGGGCGCGGCGAAAGACAGGCCCGGCGGCACGGAAAGCAAAAAAGAGACGTGAAAAACGACAGGCCGCCAAAGAGTGAAAACGACACCGTCTTTGCGCTCGCGTCCGCGCCGGGGCGGGCGGGCGTCGCCGTGTTTCGCGTCTCGGGCCCGGCAGCGGGAGACGCGCTTGAACGGCTGTGCAGGCTTTCGTCCAGGCCGCCGCCGCGCACGGCTTTGCTGCACCGGCTTTTTGATCCGCAAACCGGCGAGATCATCGATCAGTCGGTTGTGTTGTGGTTTCCCGCGCCTCACAGCTACACCGGCGAGGACGTCGCCGAGTTTCACGTGCACGGCGGCCGCGCCGTCTTGAACGAGCTGACCGAAGCGCTGCGCCGCCTGCCGCGCTTTCGTCTCGCCGAGCCCGGCGAGTTCACGCGCCGCGCGTTCGAGAACGGCAAATTCGATCTCACCGAAGCCGAAGCCGTCGCCGACCTTGTCGACGCCGAGACCACGGCCCAGCGGCGGCAGGCGCTGCGCCAGCTTGAGGGCGAACTTGGCCGTCTTTATCGCGGCTGGGCCGGGCGGCTGAAAACCTGCCTTGCTCACATGGAGGCCGATATCGATTTCACGGACGATGAACTGCCGGAAGACCTCGCCGCCCAAAAAACGGAAGAGGTGCGGCGGCTTTCGGAGGACATCGAACGGCACCTTGACGACCGCCAGCGCGGCCAACGCCTGCGCGAAGGGTTTATGGTTGCCATTCTGGGGCCGCCGAACGCGGGCAAATCGAGTCTTTTGAACGCTCTTGCGCAACGCGAAGCCGCGATCGTCATGCCGGCTCCCGGCACGACGCGCGACATTATAGAAGTCCACCTCGACCTCGGCGGCTACCCGGTCACGCTGGCCGACACGGCCGGGCTGAGAGAAAGCGCCGACGCCATAGAGAGCGAAGGCGTCCGGCGCGCCCTTGCGCGCGCGGCGAACGCCGATTTGAAGATCCTTGTCTTCGACGGCGCGAACTGGCCGGACATGGACGAGACGACGAAAGCGCTGCAGGACGACAATACGCTCACCGTTGTGAACAAGGCCGATTTGATCGCCAACACACAACGGCAGCCGGACATATTGTTCATTTCGGCAACGGCGGGCACGGGCTTGCGCGAGATGTCCGAACAGCTCGTCAAGGCCATCGATCTGCGCTTTGCTTCGACGGGACAGCCGGCGTTAACCCGTGCGCGGCACCGGGCGGCGCTGGAGGAATGCCGCGATCATCTAAAACGCGCGCTCGCGGCGCATGAGACGGAGTTGCGCGCCGAGGATACGCGGCTTGCCATGCGCGCCCTTGGCCGCATTACGGGTAGCGTTGATGTTGAGGACCTGCTCGATGTTGTTTTTAAAGATTTTTGTATTGGGAAATAGGGCCAAGGATGAAAGTAATAAGGCCGTATGGAAAAAACCTTCTAGAAAATGTACGCTACCGTCAATAATTTAAGAAATACCGGATTACGCGACTTTTGGGATGCCCGGCCGATAACGGCCAAAAATGAGCAAGACGATGGATTTAAAACGCGGCTACAACTTTGAAATTTATTTTCTGAAGAAGGCAGAAGGGGAAAAGCTCCGCCTCGCCATATTGATCGCGCGCCCTGAAGGGGGCGCCTTTCTCTACACGCAGAAAGAACTTTCGCGAACGCTGCGCAAACACGGCAAACGCCTCAAGGCCGAAACCCGAGCCACTTTGCAACAGGCGCTCGAGGAATTGAAGGCCGCCGCAAAAGCCGGAAAGAAATTTAGGCTTTGGAACAGGGCGCTCCATGACCGGCGGGCTCCGGCGACCGAGGGGGCAGCGACAAGCCGCGGCGCGTTTTGCGATGACCCGATAAAGTTTTTTATGCACGGCTTGCGGGCGGGCGGCGCTGAAACAAAGGCACGGCTACGGCGGACGGACGGTCCAATGCCTCCGGCGCGGGGATGTCCTACGAGCCTGTTTCTGGCACGGGCTCCACGGCATCGAATTTCGTGAAATCGATGACGGGCCGGTTGTGTTCGTCGCGGTCGAACATGCTGACGAAACGGTACTTGTATAAGATTTCCTCATGATTGTAGGCAAACCGGCCGTGCACGGTTTGACCGAACACGTCGTCGGTGCCGGAAAGAAGCACCACGATTTCCGTTTCGCTGTCGCAAAGCGATTGCGACGACTCGCCCATGAGCGGGCTTAGCTCGTCGATGGGGTGCCGCACCGTCCACGTAAGGTTGAAGAAAGAGCTCGCGGAGCGCAACAGCCGCAAGTCGTAAACGCGGCGTATGGATTCGCCTTCCAGCGTTCTTTCGTTGCGCGAGAGCGAAACGTGGATTTGCGCCTGCAAAATCTGGTTGCCGCGCCGGTTGGCGGCGCGGAACATGAGCGTCGGCGCGCCTTCGTAGGGCGCGATGACGGCAAAGTGGCTGAACATGACGCGCGCGGACGGCCGCGAAAACCGGCTGAAGAACAAGCCGGAGATCAGGCCGAAGCAGATGAGGGCCACGAGGCTTTCGGCCGTGGCCACGGCGTTGGCGTAAAAACTTTGCGGCGAGATCACGCCGTAGCCCACCGTCGACAGCGTCTGAACGCTGAAGAAAAAAGCGTCGCGGAAAGAGCCGGGACGCGCGCCCTGAAGGCCGTGGGGGTCCACCAGATACAACAGGGCGAACAGGCAATTGACGAGCAGGTACGCCAAAGCGACGACGCCGATCACCTTGGGCCAGCTGAGCGCCAGCATATGGTGATACCAGTCGCGCGGATGACGGGGGCGGAGGCCGTGGCGCTTGACGTTGACCCGGCCGTCGCGCGTGACGAACCTGTGGGCCCGGCTTGGCGACGGAGGCCGGTGAGGCCTGTCGGGCGAGCGCCGGTCGTGGCGTGACGGTTTGCGGGTGTGCGCGGACATGCCAGCGCACTATCGCGGAAAACCGTTAAATTTCGCTTTAGAAAGACGGGGAAACCGCGTTTAACCCGGTTTCGAGGGCGGAAGACACGGGTTTTTGCTGGTCCAAACAAGCCGCAAGGAGGGGCCCGGCCCGCTCCGGCGCAACGCGGCGTTCGGGGCGGAAGGCTTTTCCGGCGTTTTATGCGGCACGGTGAAATCTTCAGGCGACTGCATGACGTAGGCCAGGTCCTTAACGGTTCGAAAAACGTCTTCCGACAGATTGAGAGCGACGCGCTCGATGGAATTCTCCGCCAATTCCCTTAAAAAATAAGCCGTGTTGAGAAGGCACGCCAGATCGTGGAACAGGCGGGCGATGCGCGACGTTGTATGCAGAAAAGGAGGCGTATTCCAACCGTCGCGCCGCGCCGCGCGCGTAAGCGCGTGCATAAGATCGTTGCCGAAATCGGCGGCCGTGGGCTCGAAGGCGGCGTACGAGTTGATCCACCGGTTCATCGGCGCGTATTTCTTCCCCATCATCTCCGGCGCCGGATCAATGTGTAGCGGAAGCCAGCAAAGCCCCTCGAGCCGTTGCCCTATGGCCTGGAGGCCGAAGCGCTCGGCGCGCACGTAGGCGAAGGCGTATTTTTCGCGGCTGGTGAGACGTTCGTGCAGGAGCAGGCAAAGAATATCGTTCCTTTCCTGCTGCAAATCTTTTTGCGCATGGTTGATGTGTTCACAAAGCTCGCTAAGGTGAACCAGCCTTCGCATGTGCGTTTCCTGAAATGCTTTTCCCGGCCATTTTCCGCTCTGCAATATCCACGTGGAACAATATCGTCCTTGCCCTTATTTTAACGCCAAGAGATGGGGAAGTTATTAACAGACGTTAATTTGTTGGAAAATTTCACAAAAACAAGCAATAGCCCGTATTTGCTTTATTCCCGGCCATTCACTATATCCTTCCGGCCATGGAAGGATCAGACACGAAATTCGACGTGATCGTCGTTGGCGGCGGGCATGCGGGCTGCGAGGCCGCGGCGGCGGCAGCGCGCATGGGCGCGCGCACGCTTCTGGCAACGCACAAAATCGCGACGCTTGGCGAAATGTCGTGCAATCCTGCCATCGGCGGACTTGGCAAAGGGCATCTTGTGCGCGAAATCGACGCGCTCGACGGCGTCATGGGCCGCGTGGCCGATAAGGGCGGCATCCAGTTTCGCGTGCTGAACCGGAGCAAAGGCCCGGCCGTGCGCGGACTGCGCTGCCAGGCCGATCGCAAGCTTTACCGCAACGCGATGCAGGAAGAGCTGCTGAATTACCCCAATCTCACCGTGCTGGAAATCGCGGTTGAAGACATTGTTGTTGATTCCCGCGCCGGTTGTACAAAGGTTTTGGGAATTGCCGGCGCCGATGGAACGGAATACTGCGCCGGGGCCGTTATTATCACGACGGGAACGTTCCTTGACGGCGTTTTGCATACCGGCGAAGAGACAACGCCGGGCGGACGCGTGAACGAACCGCCCTCGGTAGGCCTGTCAAAAGCGCTTAAAAAAATCGGTTTTCCTCTTGCCCGCCTTAAAACGGGTACGCCGTGCCGTCTGGATGGCCGCACGATCGACTGGAGCGGGCTTGTCATGCAAGGCGGCGACGAACCGCCGGAGCCGTTCTCGACGCTTACGAGTGCAATAACGAACCCTCAAGTATCCTGCGCCATCACGCATACAAGCGAAGCGACCCACGAACTTATACGGGCCAATCTTCATCGCGCGCCTATGTACTCGGGGAAAATTCAGAGCATAGGCCCGCGCTATTGCCCGTCGATCGAGGGAAAAATCGTCAACTTCCCCGACAAAACCCGGCACCAGATTTTCCTTGAGCCTGAAGGTCTGGACGATATTACGGTTTACCCGAACGGAATTTCAACCTCCCTGCCCCGCGATGTCCAGCTTGGAATGCTGAAGACAATCAAGGGCTTGGAAAACGCCGTCATGTTCCGGCCCGGCTATGCCATCGAATACGATTACTGCGATCCTCGCGAACTGCGTTCGACGCTGGAAACGAAGCTGGTGCTGGGCTTGTATTTCGCGGGCCAGATCAACGGCACCACAGGCTATGAAGAGGCTGCGGCCCTAGGCCTTATGGCCGGACTTAATGCTGCCCTTAAGGTGGCCGGGGCCGAACCGTTTACGCTGGACCGGTCGCAGGCCTACATCGGCGTTATGATCGACGATCTGATCACGCGCGGCGTGACCGAGCCCTACCGCATGTTCACCTCCCGCGCCGAATACAGGCTGACCCTGAGGTCCGATAATGCCGACCAGCGGTTGACGGACATCGGCATCAAGCTTGGCTGCGTCGGCGGCGAGCGCCAAAAGGCCTTCAGGGCCAAACAGGATAGCCTTGAGGGCGCCAGAACGCTCGTCAGGAAGCTTGGCGCCACCCCGAGCCAGCTGGCCAAACACGGCCTCAGGATCAATCAGGATGGCGTTAGGCGGACTGTGGCCGATCTTTTGGCTTACCCCGAAATCAAGCTTGCCCAGCTTGTTTCCGTTTGGCCCGAACTTGCCGGATTCAATGCCGCCGTTGTCGAACAGCTCGAGGTCGACAGCAAATACGCTGGCTATATGGACCGGCAAAACTCTGACATAAGGGCCTTCCGTAAGGACGAAGCCCTCAGACTTCCGTCAGACATCGATCTGGATTTGATAGGAAGCTTGTCCACGGAAATACGCCAAAGACTGCGGCAGATAAAGTCGGAGACTTTGGGGGCGGCCGCGCGTATTCCGGGCGTGACGCCGGCAGCCGTTGTCGCGCTTCTACGCTTCGTTCAAAAAGGGCAGAAAACTAAGGAAAACCGCGGTGTCTGAGGCCCCTATAGGCGAAAAAAACGAGGTTTTCAGCCATTTTTCAGTTCCACGTGGAACTCGGGAAAAGCTGGAGCGCTATGTTGAGCTGTTGCAGGAATGGAATGAGCGCATAAATCTCGTCGCCGCAAACTCCCTTTCCCATGTCTGGAGCCGCCATATTCTCGACAGCGCCCAGCTCTACCCCCTCGTCCCGGCCTCGGCAAAATCCCTCGCCGACCTTGGCAGTGGCGCAGGCTTTCCCGGAATGGTGCTGGCGATTATGGGCGCGCCCAACGTTCATTTAATCGAGAGAATCGGCAAGAAAGCATCGTTCCTCCGCGCCGTTTCTATAGAACTTGCGCTTGACGCCGTGGTGCATCAGGAGCGCATTGAGGCGATTCGCGGTTTTCATGCGGATGTTGTTACCGCTAGGGCGCTTAAGGCCTTGCCGGAACTCCTAAGGCTGGCCAAGCCGTTGATGCACAAAGATTCTATCTGCCTGTTTTTAAAGGGCCAAAAAACGGACGAGGAATTGACAGAAGCGAAAAAATATTGGACATTCGTTTGCGAAAAGATCCCGAGCCTAAGCGATCGATCCGGCACCGTACTGAAAATAAGTAATCTGAAAGCCAAGCATTCTCATGAATTCCGGCGCCCATCACGAAGGAACAAAAGATAACGTCCACGAAAAGCCGTGGTGCCGGGTCATTGCCATCGTCAATCAAAAAGGCGGCGTAGGAAAAACGACGACCGCGGTCAATCTGGCAACGGCCATGGCCGCCGTCGGCAAGCGCGTCTTGATCGTCGACGCCGATCCGCAAGGCAACGCTTCGACGGGGTTCGGCATTCCGCGGTCCGAACGTGGCGCAGGATGCTACGAGATGATGTTCGACGGCCTGTCGGTCGAGGAAACGGCCGTTGCGACGCCGATACCGAATCTTTCGATCGTCACGTCATCGGTCGATCTCGCGGGCGCGGAAATTCAGCTTGTGAACACGGAGCGCCGCGAATACCGCATGCGCGAGGCGTTCGGGCGCAGCGCAAAAGATTACGATTTTATCCTGATCGACTGTCCGCCGTCGCTTAATCTGATTACGCTGAACGCGCTGGTCGCGGCCGATGCGATCCTCGTTCCGCTGCAGGTCGAGTTTTACGCGCTCGAAGGCATGAGCAGCCTTTTGCAAACGGTCGACGCGATCCGCGCGCGCTTTAATCCGGAGCTCGAGATACAAGGGGTTGTGCTGACGATGTTCGACAAACGCAACAGCTTGTCGGAAGCGGTTGCAAAAGACGTTCGCGAATTTTTCGGCGATCTTGTTTATGAAACGGTGATCCCGCGCAACGTCCGCGTTTCCGAAGCCCCGTCGCACGGGAAACCCGTGCTTCTCTACGATTTGAAGTGCATCGGCAGCCGCGCCTATATGCTGATGGCGGGCGAATTGCTGCGCCGCGAAGAAATCAAAAAAGAAGAACATGATAATAAAAGCAAAGACTTAGACAACAGGAGCCAGGTCGCATGAAACCTGCGCCAAACAAAATGGTTGTCGTTACTTTGATCGTTGTGCTTGCCGCGTTAGGGGGCGCGTTTCTTTGCGCTGCGCCGTCAACAGGAAACGCGTCAAAAAAAGAAACGGCATTCGAGCGCGTCATGAAAACACGCACGATACGCTGCGCCTATGCCGCATGGCCGCCGTATTTTGTGATCGATCCAAACACCAAAGCAAAAAGCGGCGTATTTTTTGAGGTTATGGAAGCCATAGGAAAAACGGCCAACCTGAAGATCGATTGGCAAGAGGACGTCAATTATTCGCTGATAGACCAAACGCTCAACGGGGGCAGAACGGATGTCTTTTGCGGGCTCATTTGGACAAGCTCCGGCCGCGCGCAACGCATGGAATTTACCTCGCCCATAGCTTATGCGCCCCTCTATGTTTACGCGCGCGAAGGCGATAGGCGTTATGACAACAACGTGGAATCCATAAACGACGAAAAAACCACAATTTCAGTCGTCGATGGCACGACGAACAAAGGCGTAGCGGATGTGGAGTTTCCCAGGGCCAAAAGAAGTTCGCTTCCGGAAATGTCCGACGGCGTGCAGATGTATACGGATGTTTCTGCCGGAAAGGCCGATGTCGCCATCGCCAGCCCGGACATTATCTATGACTACAACCGGAACAATCCGGAGCGCAAATTGCGCCGCGTTCAAAGCGCCGCGCCTCTTCGGCTGTTCGGCGAGGTGTTCGGGGTCGCCAAGGGCGAATGGGAATTGCGCGATCTTTTGAACGTCTCGATCGCCGAGCTGCATGGCAACGGAACCATAGAACGCATTCTCAAGAAACACGAAAAAGTTCCGGACGCATTGTTTCGTGTAGCTAAACCTTATGTTTCTAATTAACTCGTGGAACTTCGCACATGACGACTAAACCTGCTTCCAAACCGGCCCCTCTCGGACGCGGCCTTTCCGCCCTGTTCGGCGATTCGGACACCGCGTACCAGCCGCGCCCGATCGCCGTGACGGCGATCGACGCGGCCGAAAAAGACAAGCCCGGCACGGCGCAACTTATGCTGCCGGTCGAGCGCATACAGCCGGGCGCTTTCCAGCCGCGCCGCCGTTTCGACGAAGACGCCATCAAGGGGCTTGCGGATTCGATCCGCGAGCGCGGCGTGGTGCAGCCGTTGATGGTGCGGCCGGTCGAAGGGCAAAAGGATTCGTATGAAATCATCGCCGGCGAACGCCGCTGGCGCGCCGCGCAACAGGCCGGGCTGCATGAAGTGCCGGTTTTGATCCGTACGCTTTCGGATCGTGAAGCGCTGGAGATCGGCCTTATCGAAAACGTGCAGCGGCAGGATCTCTCGCCGCTTGAGGAAGCCGAAGGCTACCGCCGCCTGATGGAAGAGTTCCAGCATTCGCAAGACGGGCTGGCCAAGGTCGTCGGCAAAAGCCGCCCGCACATCACCAACATGTTGCGTCTTTTGACGCTGCCGACCGCCGTGAAACAGATGATCGACGGCGGCCAGTTGACGATGGGGCATGCGCGCGCGTTGATCACCGCGAAAAATCCTTTGTCGCTTGCCGAGGAAATCGTGAAAAAGGGCATGAGCGTGCGGCAGGCCGAAGCGCTGGCCAAGCGCGAATCCGACGGCCGCTTCGCCAAGAAAAAGAAAACCGCCGCGTCGATTGCGCCGGACGCGAACATCGCCGCGCTGGAAAAAGAAATGGAAAACGCGCTCGGCCTCAAGGTGAAAATCAGCGCCGACGCCAAAACCGGCTTTACGACCGGAAGCGTGACGGTGCACTACAGCAGCCTCGAACAGCTGGACGGCGTGATCCGGAAGCTGCGGGCGTAGGCATCAGCAGAAACGGCTTTCTATTTTTTTGGGCTTGAGGAAAAGTCTTTCGTTGGAAAAAGATAATCCGAATCGAACGTGCCGTTATACTTGTTAATCGTTTGTTCGATAAATCCGTCATTCTTAAGTTGATCAAGGGCGCTGTTGATTATGTCGCGCAAATGAAATTCGCCGCGCTTCAAGAAGACAAGTTCAGGATAAATCTGTATAGGCGCGACACCCGGCACTGCTTTTAAGCGACCGTTGTTGGCTTTGGAAAAGCCGTTTGCTGTTCCCCGATCCATCATAACAAGGTCGGCCTTGTTCGTTGTCACCTGAAGCATGACATCGCTTACGGAAGCGGAGGGCGGAAGAGATTTGATAGAGGCGCGGGGGAATTTTTCCTTTGCCAGATCGTAGGAAAAATCCGCATCGATGGCGGAGATGCTTATGCCCGGCGCGTTGGCTTTGTCGAGGCCGTTGTCAAAGCGGCGGTCATCCGCCCGGGCGTAGGCGTGAACGGGCGAATAAAAGAGGGGCGCGGAAAAAGACATGGTTTGGACACGCGGCGGATTAGGCCACAGCGTCGCACACATCGCGTCGATTTTGTTTGTCTCGAGGCCGGTGACGATGTCGCCTATTCCGATCTCGGCGACCCACGCAATGGCCAGCCCGAGTCTTTTCCCAACGGCCTCCATGATTTCATAATTGATTCCCGACAAGGTTTGCGTGTTCGGGGCTTTGTCGAAATATGGCGGCGCGACGAAATAACCGCAGCGAATCGTCTTTGTTTGCAGAACGCGATCCGTAACGTCGCCGGCCAGAGCTGGCGATGAAAGCAAAACAGCCACTAACGCTATACCCAGACCCCTGAACATTGTGCGTTCTCCTCGTTTGTCTGAACATCAGGTTCGCACATTCGGGCCGGCTGGACAACTTAAGGCCGCCGTGTTTGTTCGTTGGCCACGACACGCCGTCGTCGAAAGCCGCGGTGCCGATTATTTTGCCGCTCCCAGCAACAGCTGCGCGCACATCTCCGTGCCGGGGACCCCGGTTTTCTTGACGGCGGCTTCGGTCTCGAAAAGCCGTTTCAGGAATTTTTCGATAGCCGGAGCGGACCAGCGCTGCGCCTGCCGCGCCATAGGCTCCACGTGTTTCCAAAATACTTTGGGCTGAAGCTTTTCAACGGCGGCTTTGGCGCCCAGGCCGCCGTCGATGTGCGCGCGCGCCAGCTGCAGGCGCAGAAAGTGGCGTTGCGCGGCGCGGAGCAGGGCGACGCTCGAGACTTGCTCCGCGAACAAATGATCGAGCAAAACGCCCGCCCGTTTCGCGTCGCCGTTTGCCACGGCATGCACGAGATCGTCCGTCTCCGCCGCGCCGCCGTCGCCGAGCGCGGCGCGCACGTCATCGGCCGTCAGGGCTTTTTTTCCGCGCGCGTACAGCGCGATCTTTTCCATCTCGCTGCGCATGGCCAATCTGTCGCCGGGCACGACGCTTTCCAGCAACGCCAGCACGTCGCGCGGCGCCTTGAGGCCTTCGGCCTCAAGAATCGTGCCGAGGGTGCGCACGCGCGCCGCCGCGTCTTCGACGTAGCAGGGAATGGCGATAACGTGCGGGCTGCCGCCTTCGCACAGCGCGCGAAGTTTCGAGCGTTTTTCCAAATCGCCCGCTTCGATCAAAATCAGGCTGTCGCCCGGCGGCAAATCGTCGAGCATAGCGCCGAGCGCCGAAGCAACGCCGTCCGGCGCATGCTGGATTCGCACAAGCCGCCGCCCTCCTCCCAGCGCTTGCGCCGCCGCTTCGTCGCAAAGACGCGCGGGATCGCCCGTCACGGCGCTGCCGGGCAGGTTGGCGACGCGAAACGGGTCGTGCAGGTCAGGAACGGTTTTGCGCGCCAGATCGTCCGCCCGTTCGCGCACCAATCCGGCATCGGGGCCGTAAAGCAGAACGGCGCGCACCTGCGGATCGGGCTTGTTAAGAAAGAGAGCGATTTGAGAGGAAGAGGGCTTCATAGACCAGAGTTAACCATATGGCGAATTTGTCTTTTTCAAAAGTAGGACATTTGCTAGATCAGAACCAGAAAATTTTGTTTGGCACTTTTTGAGGAGGATATGAAATGGAACGCATAGCTTTAATAACCGATGTTGACCAAGACAAGATCAGGAAAAGAATACAGCCGCTCAAGGAATGCGGTTATAAGGTCGACCATTACCGCACCCCCGATCATTTTATTGAAAACCACCAAAAAAACCCCGCGCCTGATTTGATCGTCTCGGCCGTCAACTTCCCGTCTTCGGGGCTGAAGGAATGGCAGAACATCAACCGTCTTCTGGAAATCAGGGTGACAAGCGCGGCGCTTGAAAACGCGCGCATTCTTACCTATTCCGTTTTTACATATCATCAGGGGGAAATACCCGCTTTATGCCATGCCGCCATGGAGTACAAGCTTCTTGGACATGTGTATATGGATCAGTGGATCGGAAGTGAACGCAATCCCGATTGTTTCCGGGATACGGTTGTGCCGCATATAAAGGAATATTTTACACACCGGCGTGGCGAGCCGGTGCGCCTGCATCGCGATTTTTTGACCCTGCATAACCTTAATACACGAGGCAACACCGGTCAGTTGGCGCTCTGACAGTCGAGATTGGTGAGGGT
>JAQUPC010000017.1 GCA_028716765.1 Alphaproteobacteria bacterium
TTGGTCGAGCGCGTTGCGGATAGAGCTGATCTCAAGCGGCTTTTCAAGCGCCGCCACGACATCCAGACCGTGCGCGCTGCCCAGGCGGCGCGCGCTGTTCAGCACGCGCGTATCGCTGCCGCTCATCAGGCAAATTTTGGCGTTTTTTACCTGATCGGCGAGCAGGCGCAGGAGCTCCACGCCGTCCGTGCCCGGCATGAGCAGGTCCAGCATGATCAGGTCGGGGACGAAGCTGACGATTTTTTCGGCGACTTTGGCCGGATCGCTAATGGTTGCGACTTCGAGTCCTTTGGCGGCCGCCAGCTCGCCGATCGTCTCGCAGATATCTTCCTCATCATCGATTACGAGAAGGCGCATAATTCAGGGATCGGGGGGTCAGGGATTAGGGGGTAGAAAGCGGGGAAGGGGAAAGGGCGGACGAATCGTTGGTTCCTATAATGCCTGCACTTGAGCCATCCTTCAACAGTTCGCCAAGAGCGCGCCGGACATCGGCCAGACGGTAGGGCTTTTCGATCACAGGTACCGGCGTTTGACTGAGAAAGCTTTGGACGTGAGGCGATAAAGTATCGCCCGTCACATAGATAATCCGGTTCGTGTATTGGGGCAAGATTCGGGTTAATTCGGCATAAAGGGCCGGGCCGTCCAGAACGGGCATGCGCAAGTCGCTGATAATGACGTCAAAGGGCTTTTGAAGCAGCTTGTTAAGCGCGATGTCGCCGTTCGCCGCCAGATCGATAAAGTGCCCTTCGGGTTCGAGAAGGTCGGCCAGAGTCTGGGCCAGTTCGACTTCGTCATCGACGATGAGTATTTTCAGCGGGTTCAGGACCGGCGGCAAATCGGCAACCGCGTCTTCCTGAACGCTTTCCAGCGCCGAAGCCGTTGGAAGTTCGACAAGAAACGTCGCGCCGCCGCCGGGCGTATCTTCATGCCTTAATTGACCGCCATGCGACACGATCATGTTAAGGCACAACGACAGGCCGACCCCCGTGCCGCCTTGCCCGCCCTTGGTGGTGAAAAAGGGCTCGAAAACGCGTGAACGAATTTCAGGCGGGATGCCGGGGCCGGTATCCAAAATCGTCACAAGGGCGCGCTCGCTGCTTTGCTGCGACGTGCGGATGGTCAGCTTGTGGCGGCCCTGCCAGTCGTGCATGGCCTGCGCGGCGTTGAGGGCCAGATTCGTGAACACCTGGGTCAGCTGATCGGAATCGCCCATCACGGCGGGCAAGTCGGGATCGAGTTCGAGAGACAGTTCGACGTTCTCGTTCCTGAACTGGTAACTGAGCAGTTCAAGCGAGGCGTGAACGATGCTGTTCAGGTCAAGAGCCTTCCGCTCCGGCGGTTTGCGGCGCGCAAGGGCCAAAAAGCTTTTGACGATGCGCGAGCAGCGATCGGCCGCCTTGAAGATTTTTTCGGCGCGGTTTTTGACCCTGACCTCCTGCTCGCCTTCGATGAGGAGGGTGGATTGGCCGACGACCACCGAGAGCGGGTTGTTCAACTCGTGCGCCACGCCCGCCAGCAGTCCGCCGAGCGCCGCCATTTTCTCGCTTTGCTGGAGCGCTTCCTGCTGCTTGGCGATCTGGGCCTCGGCCTGCTTGCGTTCCGTGAGATCGTAAAGTCCGGCCACCATTGCAAGCTGGTTCTGGTAATTAATGCGCCGCGCCGACAAGGCTATCGGCAGGCTGTTGCCGTCGCCGCGCGTGATCGTGACTTCCTTGAGGTTGACTTCCTGGCCCTTGCTCATCGCGTCCATAATCTCGTTGCGCTCGTTCGCCTTCGTCAGAAAGCGGGAAATCTGATGGCTGGTCAGTGTGCTGTGCGGCAATCCCAGCAGGTCTTCGGCGCCGGGGCTGGCATAAAGAACCTGGCCGTATTCAAGCTGCACGATAAGAACCGGCACCGGGTGGGCTTCGGTAATGCTGCGGAAACGGGCTTCGCTGGCCCTGAGCGCGGCTTCGCCTTGCTTGCGGGACGTAATGTCGCCGATCGAGCCGACGAAGCGGATAATCCGGCCCCTGTACGGGTCGCGGGTCGCGACCGTTTTGGTGTGAATCCAGCACCATGTCTTGTTTTTGCGAACGACGCGGTATTCGAAATTGATGGTCACGGCGCCGGGATTGTCGCGAAAACGGCGCAAGGCCGCAAAGATGATGCGCCGGTCGGAAGGAACGATCATCCGCACCCACGTTCGAAGGCCCTTGATGCTCTGTTCGACCTGAACCCCCAAAATCTTTTTGAACTGGTCGGAAAAGAAAACCTCGCCCGTCGTTTTATTCCAGTCGAACAGGCCTTCGTTGGAGCCGCGCGCCGCGAGGGCAAAGCGCTCGTTGCTGATGGCCAAGGCCCGCTCTTTTTCCTCCTGCCGCGCGGCGAACTGGACGGCAATGACGATGGCGAACATCAGCGCGGCCATCGAATAGGCGGCATAAGTCAGCTGTTTGCTGATTTCGTTGTCGGTGAAAAAGCCAAGGTCGTAAAGCGGCCCGGCCAGCCCGCCGACAAGGAAAAAGGAGAACGCGATAATATGGCTCAGGCTGCCGCTGACTTCCTGGCTCAACGAGCCCACCCCGGCGGCCAAAACGGCGGCTATCGCCAGCGCCCCCAGCGTCGGCAGGGCAAAATAAACCGAACGCTGGTCGAAGGAGGCATAAACCAGAAGCATCAGCAAAAGGATCGCCATCAGGAACAAAAACATTTTCAGTTTTTGCATATGGACGTCGATCTCAAGGAAGTAATAAGTGAAGAAGATGCTGAAGATATAAGAGAGAATAAGGCTATAGCTTTGCAGCAGGTTGCGCATTGCCGCGTTGTAGATGCCGAGTTGATCCATAAGCTGGTCGTTCGTGCTGGCCATGTTGATGGCGAGGCATAGCAGCAGCAGCATCAGGAACGCCTGGCCGCGGTCCCGAATGACGATCCAGATGAAAAACAGGTAGATCGAAGCCGCGAGCATCACGCCGATGAACAAGCCGAATACGAGTTCCGGCGGTTTGCTAAACGCGCTTTCGATCGTTACGCTTGGGACAGGCAAAATGGCGCTGACGAATTCCGGGGCAAGAGGGGCCGCGTAACCCGGGTGCATGAACAGCAAGCAGATAATAAAAAAGGCAAAACCAAAGCCATGTTGCGGCGCACGCGCAAGAAAGCGCCGCCCGGAAAGCGCAGCAGCTATGGCTTTTCGTGACAACAATGACAAATCAGGCATGCCGGTCGGACCATCTGAGACTTGCAAGTAGGCCCTGCAATGAATTAAGACTCTGTTAACCAATAAGGATTTTATGATTCTTCTGCTAAAAACTTGCTAAACTTCCGGGACATTCGCGAGAATCCATCGTAAAAAACGGAAAAAATTATAAAAAAACCAGGGGGAGACGATGACGAACATAAAAGTCCGCGTGACGGATGAGGAGGCTTTGGCCCTTCATTCCCAAGGCCGCCCGGGCAAGCTTCAAATTACACCGACCAAGCCGCTGACGACGCAGCGCGACTTGTCGCTGGCGTATTCGCCCGGCGTGGCGGCTCCCTGCCTGCGAATCCACAAAGACCCCGAGACCGTCTACGACTATACGGCGCGGGGAAACCTTGTCGCCATCATTTCAAACGGCACGGCCGTTCTGGGATTGGGCAATCTTGGTGCTTTGGCGTCCAAGCCGGTGATGGAAGGCAAGGCGGTTTTGTTCAAGCGCTTTGCCGACGTGGATGGGATCGATCTCGAGGTCGACACCCAGGACGTCGAGGAGTTCATCAATTGCGTGCGCTATCTCGGGCCGTCGTTCGGCGGCATCAACCTCGAAGACATCAAGGCGCCGGAATGTTTCGTCATCGAACAGCGTTTGCGCGAGATGATGGATATTCCTGTTTTCCACGATGATCAGCACGGCACGGCCATTATCGCGGTAGCGGGACTTATCAATGCGCTCGACATTACCGGACGCAACATCAAAAAAACCCGTCTGGTCGTAAACGGGGCGGGCGCGGCGGCAAGCGCCTGCACAAACCTGATTAAAATACTTGGGCTGCCGGCTGAAAACATCATCATGTGCGACACCAAGGGCGTGATTTACAAAGGCCGCACCGAGTCCATGAATCCATGGAAGGAAGCTTTTGCAGCCGACACGAAGGTTCGTACGTTGGAAGAGGCCATCAAGGGCGCGGACGTCTTCCTCGGCCTTTCGGTCAAGGGCGCAGTCACGAAGGAAATGGTCAAATCAATGGCCAAAAGGCCGGTCATTTTCGCCATGGCCAACCCCAATCCGGAAATTACGCCCGAAGAAGTCGCCGAAGTCAGGCAAGACGCCATCATGGCGACCGGGCGCTCGGACTATCCGAACCAGATCAACAACGTTCTCGGATTTCCCTATATTTTCCGCGGCGCGCTGGACGTGCGGGCTTCCGCGATCAACGACGAAATGAAGCTTGCCGCCGCGCGGGCGCTGGCCGAATTGGCGCGCGAGGACGTTCCGGACGAGGTGAGCGTCGCTTGCGGCGGACGCAGCGTGCGCTACGGCCCTGAATACATTATTCCGGTGCCTTTCGATCCCCGGCTGATCACGCGCATTCCTCCGGCGGTGGCCGAGGCGGCGATGCGCACCGGCGTCGCGCGCAAGCCGATCAATGACCTTGACGTTTACAAGCAGGCGCTACGCGCGCGTCTCGACCCGACGGCGGACAGCCTTGAACAGATCTTCCGGCGCGCGCGCCTCAATCCCCGGCGGGTGGTGTTCGCCGAAGGCGAGGAAGAGCGCGTCATAAGGGCAGCTCTTCAATTCAAGGCCGGTGGGTACGGGACTCCCGTCCTTGTTGGCCGTGAGGAGATCATCCGCCAGCAATTAGTGGCGATGGGCGTTACGGATTGCAAGGATCTGGAAATTAGAGACATGGATTCGGCGGTCGAGAACAAGAAATACGGCGATTACCTTTATATGTATCTTCACCGCCGGGGCTTTTTGCAACGCGATTGCGAAAAAATCGTCCGCCAGAACGGGAACGTCTTTGCCGCGGCAATGGTGGCGATGGACGAAGCCGACGCTCTTGTGACCGGCCTTACGCGGGGCTTTGTTTCGAATTATAAGGATTTGCGCCTTGTCATCGAATCCAACGCGCCTTCCGGCGTATTCGGGCTTTCGATCGCCATCGCGCAGAACAGCACGGTGTTTCTGGCCGATACGGTCGTCAACGTTTCGCCTTCGCCGGCCCGTTTGGCCGAGATAGCTGTTTGCGCCGCCGATTGGGCCCAGCGTCTTGGGCACCAGCCGCGCGTCGCGTTGCTCTCGTTCGCCAGTTTCGGCCAGCCTCAGGGCCACTACGCCGAACCGATCCGCGCCGCCGTGAAGATTTTGAACGATAAGAAAGTGCCGTTCGAATTCGACGGTGAAATGGCGGCCGATATCGCGTTGAACTATCCGCTTATGAAGCGGCTTTATCCGTTCTGCCGCCTTACAGGCCCGGCCAATATTCTCGTTATGCCCAATCTGCAAACGGCGCATGTCGCCGCGAAGCTTTTGGAAAACATCGGCAACGCGAACGTTATCGGCCCCATCCTGCACGGATTCGACAAGCCCGTTCAGATCGTAAGGATGAACGCGACGGTGTCGGACATCGTGACGGCGGCGGTGATGGCAACGTCCCAGACGATTAAGGGGTAGCTTTCGCAGCCTGCGCGATTTCGAACACGAGGAACGGGCTTTTACGGGGAAGCTTGACGGGCTTCAGCCATAAGGGAACCTCGCCTCTAACAAGGGCTTCGGCAAACGTTTCGCCGGGCGGCGGCGGTTGGTCTTCTGTATTTTTTGCCGTCTTTGCTCCCGCCTTGCTGTGATATATGGCCGATAGTGGGTGGCACAGCACGACCAGCTCGGCGCGCCGTGCGTTCGCGATCTTCCGGGCGTCGTCAGGACTGCGCGCCGTGAAAAAATGAACGGCGTCGAGAAGGCCCGATACGCCGGTATGATAAGGGGCGGCCAGAACCTGGTGACGCGTGCGGAAAAGGATTTCCGAACCTTCGTTGATAGTGTTCATAATTACGCGCGACTTGCCGCCAAAGCGTTGAGGATCGTTGAGAGCAGACTCGAGCGTCGTAAAATCGCAGGCATCCTTTTCAAACCGGACGGGGAACAGCAAAACGCCGGTGTTAAAAGACCGCCCGTCTAGCATAGCGGGCAGCAACACCGCCGGCAAAGGGCCGACGAGCAAGATCAGGCCCAATTCAGTTGCCGCCAGCTTTCGCCCGCGAAAATTCAAAGATGCCCACGCAAGGCTTCTTCGCAAAAATTCCGTCAAAGGCACAATGCCAAACAAAACAGCATAACTTGCATAGCGGACTTGATAAAACGCGGCGAGTAAGACGGCTGCCGTTAAGAGCGTAAAAGACAGCATCCATTGCGGCCAGAGGTCTTTTTCCTTCATGCGCGGCAAAAGGCCAAGACTGACAAGGAACGCTGTCAAGGGCAGCAGTACGGAAGCCAAGGAGACCGGGGAAGTCGCCGAAGGCTGCATTTCAATAATATTGTCGAACAATAACCTTGCGAGCGTTTTGTCCACGGCGCCGTATGGGCCGGTCAACAGCTCGGGAAAACGGCTGAAGAAAAAAGCGGCCGTTGCGATGCCAAGAACACCGCCTATTGCAAAACGAAAGATGAGCAAGCGGGATTTGGAGGCCAGCGCCACGCCCGCGCAGCACACGGCGATGCTGTTGGCCAACAAAACGTAAACGATGGAATAGGCGAGAGGATCGGGATCGAACCATTGCGACGGGAGACGGGTGGCGGCGAGGCATAAGAAGCTGGCCAAATAGAGGCTTAGGCCGAAGATAAGCCCGGCTTTAGCGGTCGTCCGCCCTATGACTATCGTCCAGAGGACGATCCATGCGGAAAGCAGCAGGAGCCAGGGCAAAGTTTCCAGCGCGACGGCTTGTCCCAGCGCCAAAAGCAAGCCGGAGAACAGGGGCCACCTGAAGTTTTCCGGCTCCTGCATCATGCGCAGCGTGCAGCCGAAGGCCAGCAAGGTAATCAAGGCCGCAAGACCGTGATGATCAACACGGCCCGGCGAGTACTGAAAGAGCAAGGGCGTCGCGAACAAAGCGACATATGCCGTGGCGCCCGTCCAGTTGCGGGGAAGGAAACCGGCTGCCACCCAGCGTAGCGCCGCCAGCAAACCCGCAAGCAGGACCAGCGGCCACACGGCGGCGGCAATCGTTGCCGATACGAGCCAGCTCAGCCCCGCGGCATGCATGACCGAAATAAGCCCGGCGACCGGCAATTCGGCCAGACGGGAAAAATGGATCGGAGTGCCTTCAGGCGGGCTGAGACGGTATTGAACGGCGTCAAACCAGCTTTGTCCCCGCAGCCAGTCCAGAATATGGGAGAGATAGGTGTAATCGTCCGGGTCGATAAGGTCGCCGCGCATAATGGGGCTGTACGGATGCGCGATAAAGCACCACGCGAAATAAATCCAGACGACAAGACCCAAGCCTTCAAAAGGAGGCTTGAAGACAGAGGCAAGACGACGGGCGGTTTTCGAAGACAACATGCGGCGAATCGTAAGGTTGTTATTACAATAACACCGCCGGGGAGGGCGCAAAAGGCCGTTGCGAAACGGGGGCTAAAGCGGCAAACTGCCTACTGATATATGCTAAATCGTTTCCCTGTTCATTGCCAAGGTGCCCATGACCGAACCCCTCAGCGACATCGCCATCGCCCGCAAAACGAAACTCCTTCCCATCGAAGAGATCGGCGCGAAAGCAGGCCTCCCGGCCTCCGCGCTTTATCGTTACGGCCCCTATAAGACGAAAATCGATCTCGATTACGTCAACGGCCTTAAGCAGCCTGCGAACGGCAAGCTGATCCTTGTCACGGCGATTACGCCCACGCCAGCGGGCGAGGGCAAGACGACGACGAGCATCGGCCTTGCCGATGCGCTGACGGGCCTTGGCAAGAAAACGATGCTGTGCTTGCGCGAGCCTTCGCTGGGACCGTGCTTCGGCATGAAAGGCGGCGCGGCAGGCGGTGGTTACGCGCAAGTCGCGCCGATGGACGAGATCAACCTGCACTTCACGGGCGATTTTCACGCGATCACCACCGCGAACAATCTGCTTTCGGCGATGATCGACAACCATATCTATTGGGGAAACACGCTCGGCATCGATCCGTCCAAGGTTTCGTGGCGGCGCGTGATGGACATGAACGACCGCGCGCTGCGCCAAATCGTCGTAGGGCTCGGCAACAACGGGCAGGTGCGCGAAGACGGTTTCGACATTACGGTCGCCTCGGAAGTGATGGCGATTTTCTGTTTGGCGCATTCGCTGGCCGATCTTGAGGAGCGGCTTGGAAAGGTTATCGTGGCGCGCAACTTTGCGAAGGGGTCTGTCAGCGCGAAGGATTTACGCGCGGCCGCGCCCATGACGGCGCTTTTGCGCGACGCCTTCCAGCCCAATCTCGTGCAAACGCTGGAGCATTCCCCGGCGTTCGTGCACGGCGGGCCGTTCGCCAACATCGCGCACGGTTGCAATTCTGTGATGGCGACCAACGCCGCGATGAAACTTGCGGATTACGTGGTGACCGAAGCCGGATTCGGCGCGGACCTTGGCGCGGAAAAGTTTTTCGACATTAAATGCCGTCAGGCAGGCCTGAATCCGGCGGCGACGGTTATCGTGGCGACGGTGCGCGCGCTCAAGATGCACGGCGGCGTGGCCAAGGATCAGCTTGGTGCGGAGAACGCGGCGGCGGTTAAGGCGGGGCTCGCCAATTTGTTGCGCCATATCGAGAACGTGCAGAAGTTCGGCGTGCCGGTCGTCGTGGCCATCAACCACTTCACCAGCGACACGGCGGCGGAGATGGACGTCATCGGCGCGGCCTGCAAGAAGATGGGCGTCAACGCCCATGTCTGCCGCCACTGGGCTGAAGGCGGGAAGGGTGCCGTCGATCTTGCAAAGGATATCGTGGCTGTTGCGGACGGCGGCAAGGCAAAATTCAAGCCCCTTTATCCCGATGCGATGCCTCTCGCCGATAAAATCCGCACCGTTGCGCGCGAGATTTACCGCGCCAGCGACGTCGATTTCGCTCCGGCCGCCGTGACGAAGCTGAAGCAGTACGAAGCCGACGGTTTTGGCAATGTGCCGGTGTGCATGGCCAAGACGCAGTACAGCTTTTCATCCGATCCAACCGTGCGCGGCGCGCCGGATAATTACAACCTGCCTGTGCGCGACGTGCGTTTGTCGGCGGGCGCGGGGTTTGTTGTGGCGCTGTGCGGCGAGATCATGACGATGCCCGGCCTGCCGCGCGATCCCGCCGCGCACCGCATTTTTGTCAATGAAGAAGGGTTGATCGAAGGGTTGTTTTAGAATTCGAGTCTTTTTGCCGTGTGAGTGGGTGCGGTCCGGTTTTCAGGTTTGGTTGGGAGGCCGGTAACAGCAAAGGCATTAGAGGAATAGACCTTTTTTTCCAAAGCCGCTTCCTTCTTGGCTAACGCGAGACTTCTAGACGCGCTTCGATAGCAAAGGGCAAGCGTAAATACCATGGAAGCAACACGTGCACAAACTGTGACAGGATCAGGAGAAGGGGTAAGCTGCTGGATTGTTAAAAGAAACAAGGTATGAGCAGTCCAATAATTTTGAAAAAATCCTTCTATACGCTTTCCGGCCCGGCATTTTTCGATGGCAACCTCTGGGGACAATAAGGGCTCATCACTAAGAGGCCCCAAGGCCGACCTTCCTTTTTTGCCTATTCCAAACATTAGGTTGCCGCTCATAAAAGTCTCCATAAAAAATACTAGAAAGAATGTGGATTATAGCGGCAACTATAAAAGGCATCATGGATTATTTCTATGCGTTAAAAATGGTTAATTTACTTTCGCAGCGTCTTGCCGCATAAATCCCGGGTAATCTATCGTGTTGTAGTGGTTAGGTTCTCCCATTTCCTCATGAGGCAATCATGACCAATCTCCTCGTCGAATCCGGCCTTGCGTTTCTGGAAGGCGTGGCGCTTATCGTCTCGCCGTGCATTTGGCCGATATTGCCTCTTGTGCTTTCGGCCTCCGTGGGCAGCGGCGGCAAGGGAAGGCCCTATGGCATCATAACGGGCTTTATCGTTGCCTTCGCGGCGTTCGCGTGGGGCGCGCGCTGGCTCGTGTCCTCCATTGGTCTTGATCTCGACATCATCAAAGACGGCTCGCTCTTTTTGCTGGCGTTTTTCGGCATTGTGTTGATTTCGGAATCGCTCTCCGGGCGCTTCAGCGCCCTGACGCAAAAGATCGCGGGCTTCGGCGCGGACATCGCCACGTCGAGCAAAGGCGGTTTCGCCAGCGGAATCGCCATCGGCGCTTTGATCGGCCTTGTCTGGACTCCTTGCGCGGGACCGATTTTGGCGGCGGTGCTGGTGCAGATTATCCGCCAGCAGAACGACATTAATGGCCTTATTGTGCTTGTGGCTTTTGCCATTGGTGCCGGGATTCCGATGCTGCTGATAGCTTTGACGGGGAGGGCGGTCGTGAACAAACTTGGATTCCTGAAAACGCATGCCGAAGCCGTTCGCAAAGGCTTTGGCGTTCTGATATTGTTGGCGGTGGCGTTTATCGCTTCCGGCATCAACCCTGAAACTTTGTTGGCGCGTCCCGTGAACGAGACAAAGAAGAGCGAAACCGGCCTTATCAAGCCCGTGCCATATCCCTATCCGGCGCCTGCGCTAAAGGGCTCGGGAGTATGGCTCAACAGCAAACCGCTGACGCTGGACGAACTTAAAGGCAAGGTGGTGCTGATCGATTTCTGGACTTATTCGTGCATCAACTGCATCCGCACGCTTCCCTACATTACAAAGTGGGATAAGGAATATCGCGACAAGGGGCTTGTCGTCATCGGCGTCCATTCGCCCGAATTCGCGTTCGAGAAGAAAGAGCAGAACGTCAAGGACGCCATTGCGCGTTTCGGCATCCAATATCCGGTGATGCTCGACAACAACCTCGACACGTGGGTCAATTTTTCCAATCACTATTGGCCCGCGCATTACCTGATCGATAAGAAGGGCGAGGTTGTCTACACGCACTTCGGTGAGGGCGCGTATAACGTCACCGAACAGAACATCCGTTTTCTTTTAGGCATGGGCGAAGCGGGCGTTCCCCGCGAAGCGGAGTCCGCGCCTTTTGATTCAGGGCAAACGCCCGAGACTTATCTCGGCTACGGCCGCGCCGCCAACTTCGCCAGCAAGGAAGGCATGCGGCGCGACAACGAAGCCGCATACAGCTTCCCGTATTTTCTGGAATCCGATCATTGGGCGTTGCAAGGGCCGTGGCGCGTCGAGGAGGAAAGAATCGTTTCGACCGGCAAGGACGCGCGGCTGCGGCTGAACTTCTTGGGGACGAGGGTGTTTCTGGTCCTTGGATCGGCGGCGGGAAAACCCATTGAAGCGGCGTTGACCTTGAACGGCGAGGCCTTGGGCGCGAAGGCCGGGAAGGACGCTCCCGGAGGCGTTTTGAAAGTAAGCGAAAACAGGCTTTACGAACTGATCAATCAGGGCAAGGCGCAAAACGGCCTTCTTGAAATCAAGACGGACGAGACCGGCCTTGAAGCCTACGCCTTCACCTTCGGGCGGTGAGGGGCTGTGCGCCATCCCCGCGAAGGCGGGGGTCCATCTCCTAACGGAACGGTTTGAACGAAATGGGCAGGTTTTGTGCAATTGGAAAGTTCGGGAGGTGGATGCCCGCCTTCGCGGGCATGACACTTTCTATATTCCTGTTTCCCGTCGTGGTCTCGGCCAATAATGCTCAGGCCGATACGAAAATTACGAAATGCCTCCAGCGCGCCGAACAATGGCCCGATCAGGCGGCGGCGGCGGCGCAGGCCTGGATGAAAAACGGCGGGGGGGATGCCGCGCGGGTATGCTACGCCTTCGCGCAGTTCCATCGCGGCGAATATAACAGCGCGGCGCAGGAGTTCGGAACCGCGGCCGCGGCTCTGGAACGAAAGAACCGCAAACAAGCGGCCTCGTTGCATGCGCAAGCGGGGCTGGCCGCCATGCGTGCGAACGACCGGAAGAAGGCTGACAGCGAATACGCCGCGGCGCTCAGGCTTGAGCCCCAGGACCCGGACATTTGGATCGATCGCGCGACCGCGCGCGCTGCTTCCGAGCATTATTGGGAGGCGCTCGACGACCTTAACCGCGCGTTGACGATCATGCCGGATATGCCGGAAGCCTTGCGCCTGCGCGGGCAAGTGCGCGTCAAGCTCGGCCAGGACAGCAGCGCCAAAACCGATTTCGAACGCGCCGGGGTGATCGAGGGGGAAGAGAAAGCGGATAAGGCAAAGCCGTAAATTTGAGCAAGAGATAATATTCTTCAAGATTTGGCAGTAGCCCATCGGTCAGAGCGATAAGGCTCCTCTCCCCTTGGGGAGAGGATGGGTGAGGGGTATATAAAAACCTGCATTTCCCCTTCATTTATTGCCGGCAATCCTTACACACCCCGCCCCTAACCCCTCCCCAAGGGGAGGGGGACCGAATGTTTATTCCGCAGCGTTATTGCCAACACTTCAAGTGCGACAGGGGTATGTTCTTATCCCGCCCGGACCTTGCGGATAAAGGCGTCGACGACATCGCTAAGCTTTGCCGACTCGTCCGTGAGCTGCCCGGCGGCTTCCAGCACGTAATTCGAGGCCGAACCCGTCTCCGTCGCGGCGCGCGTGACGTCCGCGATGTTGTGCGTGACTTCGCCCGTGCCTTCGGACGCTTGCTGGATATTACGCGCGATTTCCTTGATCGCGGCGCTTTGTTCCTCGACGGCGCCGGCGATGGCGGTCGAGATCTCGTTAATGTGTTTAATGGTCGACGTGATGTTGCCGATGGCTTCCACCGCTTTCCATGTCCGCTCCTGAACGTCCTCGACCTGGCGGGTGATGTCCTTTGCGGCGTTGCTTGACTGATTGGCGAGGTTTTTCACTTCGCCGGCCACCACGGCGAACCCGCGTCCGGCTTCCCCGGCGCGCGAAGCCTCGATGGTCGCGTTAAGGGCCAGAAGATTGACCTGGCCGGATATGTTTTCGATCAGCTTGACGATGTTGCCGATTTCTTCCGCGGCTTCGTTCAGGCCATGCATGACCTCGGAAGTCCGCTCGGCTTCCTCGGCGCAACTCGCGGCGACTTTGACAGAATCGGCAATCTGGCGGTTGATCTCGCCTATTGAGGCGTTCAACTCTTCGGCGGAAGACGCGACAGTGTTCACGTTCGACGAGGCTTCTTCGGCTGCCGCCGCGACGCTTATGGCTTTTTGGCTCGCTTCAAGGGCTATGCCGGACATCGATTGGGCGTTCGATTGCATCGCCTTCGCCGCCGAGGAGAAGGTGGTGACTACGCTCTTGACGCTTTGCTCGAAATCGTCCGCCGTTCTCAGCATAAGGGCACGGCGATCGCTTTCGGCCTGCTTTTTCTGCGCTTCCTGCTCGACCTGAAGCCGGTCCATCTCCAGCGCGTTCTGGCGCAAGACCTGCAAGGCTCTGGCCATCTGACCGACCTCGTCGGCCGACTCGCCGCCGCGCACACTTACGGAATGGTTGCCGTTAGCGAGCTGGACCGTGGCGTCGATGATGTTCCGGATTCTGCGGCCGAGGGCGCGGGAGAGGGAGAGCGACAGTATGGCGGCGCCAAGAAAAGTCACGATAAGGACGACAAGAAGAATGGATATGCTGTTTTTTAGCCTCGCGTTGACGTCCTTATAAGAGTCGTCGACCATCGCGCGCTGGGCCTGATCGAGCGCATCCAGCGTGGAGGCGGCGTCGGCGACGATGCTCTCGTTGTTGATGCGCATGCCGAGGGCCGTGGTCGCGTCCATCTCGACGAAACCGGTGATGTCTTTGACGTATTTCCGGTACTTATCGAGCTTTTCCTCGGCCGTAAGAAAGAGATCGTAGGATTTGTCTTGCGGCCGGATCTCGGAGCGGAGGCCGTCATCGGCTTTATCAAGGCTCGCCATGCGCTCATCAAGCGAGCGCTTGACTTCCTTGAGACGTTCTTCCTTCGCTTCGGCGAGGGCTAAGACCAAAAGCCGCGTGAGGGCGGCGTCGGCCTGATCGAAGGCCGTTCGTAACGCCTTGCCTTTGGATTGCTGTTCAAAGACGACTTCGACGATATACGTTAGCGAAGCGCTTTGGGACTTAATGGTGTTCCATGTGATCGAAGCCAGAAACAGAATGGCGATCAGGATAAGGCCGGGCGCCAGCATAAGCTTGACGCCCAGGCACATATCCTCAAAGCGGCGGCACAGGCCGCACTTTTTTCGCCCGGAGCAAACACCGGTCTCGGGAATGTTTGTGTTTTCCGTTTTCATGATCTGAAAAAGCCCCGGGCGGCGGAAAAAAGTTAGTCTTTATAAACGCCGCAGACGAAAATCAGATCGCCGGCCTTTTTAAGATAAGCCGTCTTGTCTTTCGCCTTTTTCGTCAGGGGATCGGAGAACTTGTAGTCGACCCAGCCTTCGCCCTTATCCTTGCCGAGCGCGATGACTTCATCGCCGTAAGGCTTGCCGTCGAGATCCTTGTAGCCAACCATTGACGTCCCGACCAGTTTCGGCTGTTTCGGGTTGGCGAGGCGCGTGCCGTCAAGTCCAACGACGAAAACATACAAGTCGCGATCGATGAACTCGCTGGCAGGCTCCTGAAGTTTGGCAAGGGTCTTTTCCTTCCCGTTCGCTTCAAAATAGGCGACGGCCTTGTTCACGAGTGCCGTCGCTTCTTCCTTTGTGCCGCGCTTGGCTTCTTCGGCTGACGAGACGGTTGCTGATCCGGCAGCAAACAAAACCACAAACAAACCTAGCAACAGGTAACGAAAACTTTTCATAAATGCCTCCTTATGTCGGGCTTTTTTCAGCCCTGGGTTACGCTACTTTCCGTTCTGGCGTAACATGGTTTATTAATTGTTAACGCGCTTAAGTTTTTCATATATATGAAGAGGTTGAATAGGTGCGGGGTCTTTTTTTGTTTTTAAATGCCGATCCCGTCTGAAGATGAAACAGCACGTAAAATGCGGCGCATAAAAAGACCTACGGATAAGCCTTTATGATCATTACGCGTTTTGCACCAACCCCTACGGGGCACCTTCACCTCGGCCACGCGCTGTCGGCGTTGTTCGCCGCGCAAGCCGCGGAGGAGTCCGGTGGTTCGTTCCTGCTGCGTATCGAAGACATCGACCCTGTACGTTGCAAAGATTCGTTTGCGGCGGATCTGATGGAGGATTTGCGCTGGCTCGGCCTCAAGTGGAATGGGCCCGTGAGACGGCAATCGGAACATCTGGAAGATTACAAGGAAGCCTTGGCAAAACTTGATGACATGGGGCTTATCTATCCCTGTTTTTGCACACGCCGCGAGATCGAGGCCGAGATCGCCGCCGCCGCCCATGCGCCGCATCTTGCCGTACAAGGGCCGGACGGTCCCGTTTATCCGGGAACCTGCCGCCGGATGTCTTCCGCCGGGAAAGACGACAAAAAGGCGGCCGGGCAAATTCCTGTTTGGCGGCTTGATGTGGCGAAGGCTTCTGTGACAGCCGGAAAACTGACATGGCAAGACCGTGCCAAAGGCGTGATCGAGGCGCATCCGGAAGCGTTCGGCGACGTTGTGCTGGCGCGCAAGGATGTGCCGACCAGCTATCATCTCAGCGTAACGGTGGACGATCATCTGCAAGGCGTAACGCTGGTCACGCGCGGCGAAGACCTGTTTCGCGCCACGGATATTCACCGCCTGTTGCAGGCGCTTTTGGGATTCACCACGCCTGAGTATCACCACCACAAATTGTTGCTGAACGAAGACGGCAAACGCTACGCCAAGCGCGATCATGCCGTGACACTGCGCGCCCTGCGCGAGAGCGGTAAAACAGCGGAAGAGGTGCGGCGGATGGCGGGGTTTTGAAAAATTCTGCCACGCGTTAACCAAACAACATATTGGCGGCGAAGAAAAAACGATACGCTTTGCGAGTCTGACAAAACTCCGCTTCGCAAGGCCGATAAATCAGCCTGTGCGAACGTTTCTTCTTCGTCTACAGTTCGGGAGTTTTTATAAGACGGGAAAGGACGATCGATGACGGATTCACAGCAGCGGCCTCAAAGGATTTATGAGCCACATGATCAAGTCCTCTACCTGAATTCTCTGGGGGAGAACAAACTCCGGGAATGGATAAAAAACGCCTTGTTTGACAAATATAATCCGATTTGTGGTCTTGGCCGCGATGAAGAAATCGACAGCCGCATACTGTATCTGAGCCGTTCCTCGGAACCCTTGAAGAAGAAAGTCAGTAAGGAGGTCGTCGCCCTTCTTAAATCTTCGGCAGTGAATGTTGAGGGGTCGCAATTCCTGTTCCGGCTTATGTATCTTGCTGGCAAGCTAGGTGTGAAAGAATCCTATGAGATTTTATTGCAGCGGGCGGAGATGGGCGAATATAAGGATGTTAAGGTTCAGAACGTATTTTGTTATCAAGGCGATTTGCATCAACATTGTTTGCAGGTTCTGGGAGGAAGGGCGCCACTCGACGATGTTCGGCTGCTTCGCGTTTGCCTCAGGGATATCAAACCTGAGGAAAATACCGCCTATTTCGGAATTTGTTACCATATCTTGATCGACAAATTTTCTGATCCGGCGGAATATATTAAAGATTATTTTCCGCGGCTGGTCGATCTTTCAAGATCTGAAACGGTTGGGCGGCTCGATTTTTGCAATTTCTTTCACAACTTTTTTGATAATCCAAAGGCGCGGGAAAGCTTTACAAGAGACATGGGTTCTATTTTCAATTCGCTTTCCGTAGAACAGCTCCTGTTTGTCGGTACGGAAATTGAGAAAAGAAAGACCGGGATTGAAAAACGCGCAAAGGAACCACCCCTTCTTCCCGGTCTTTCCAGCCCAAGAAAAAGGCCGGATGATTACCTTTTGTTTTTGGAAACGGCGCTGGCGAAAATAGGCGAGATATTGGCACAATCTCTCGCTCCCGCACCAAAGACTGTCTCGGGGGCTTTGAAGGTCCAAAAAGAACAGTTCAAGTTCTGAGTTACCCCGTCCGCTTCACCATCAGCTTTCTGATCTCGGCGATGGCCTTGGCGGGGTTGAGATTCTTGGGGCAGGTTTTGGTGCAATTCAAAATCGTGTGGCAGCGGTAGAGCTTGAACGCGTCTTCCAGAAAATCGAGCCTTTCATCCGTGGCGTTGTCACGGCTGTCCACGATCCAGCGGTAGGCTTGCAGCAGGACCGCGGGACCGAGATAGCGGTCGCCGTTCCACCAGTAGCTCGGGCAGCTTGCGGAACAGCACAGACAGAAAATGCATTCGTACAAACCGTCGAGCAGCTTGCGCTCTTCCGGCGATTGCAGGCGTTCGCCGTCGGAAGGTTGAGGCGTCTCGCTCTGCAGCCACGGCTTGATGTCCGCGTATTGCTTTACGGCGGGGTTGATGTCGGGCACGAGGTCTTTGACGACGCTGAGGTGAGGCAGAGGGTAAATCCGCACGTCGCCGCGCACCTCGTCGATGCGCTTGGTGCAAGCGAGCGTGTTGGTGCCGTCGATGTTCATAGCGCACGAGCCGCAAATCCCCTCGCGGCAGGAACGGCGGAAGGCGAGGGTGCTGTCGATCTCGTTCTTGATGTAAATCAGCGCGTCAAGCACCATCGGCCCGCATTTGCCGGGATCGATCACATATTCATCGAGGCGCGGATTTTCGCCGTCGTCCGGCGACCAACGGTAGATTTTGAACGTGCGCGCGTTTTTCGCGCCGTTCGCGGCGTCGATTTTCTTGCCGCGCGTGATTTTGGAATCTTTGGGGAGGAAAAATTCGACCATAGTGACCTCTAATACACCCTTGCCACCGGGGGCATGTCCGGCGCTTCGGAAGTGAGCGGCTTTAGGCAAACCGGGCGTTCGCCGAGTTTCGTCGAGCCGTCCGGGTTCACCCACGCCAGCGAATGTTTCAGCCAGTTTTTGTCGTCGCGGGCGGGGAAATCTTCGCGGGCGTGGGAGCCGCGGGATTCCTGGCGCCGCGCGGCGCCGTCGATTGTGGCGAGCGCCTGAGCCATCAGGTTTTCAAGTTCCAGCGTTTCCAGCAAATCCGAGTTCCAGACAAGCGAACGGTCAGTCACTTTAAGGCGTTCGCGTTTGTTCCATGTCTCGCGCAATTGTTTCTGTGCCGAGGCGAGGGAAGGGCCGTCGCGGAAAACGCCGCATCCGGTTTGCATGATGGTTTGCATTTCCTTGCGCAAGGCGGCGGAGGGAATGTCGCCGTTGGCGTGGCGCAATGTGTCGAAGCGCGAGAGCGCTTCTTCCCCGGCATCCGTCGGCAAATCGCGGTGGGGAAGGCCGGGTTTAATGGTTTCCGCCGCCCGAAGCGCCGCCGCGCGCCCGAACACGACGATCTCAAGCAGCGAGTTCGATCCCAAACGGTTCGCACCGTGCACCGACATGCAAGCCGCCTCGCCGATCGCCATCAGGCCCGGCACGATGGCGCCCGGATCGTCTTTGGTTGGACGGATCGCCTCGCCGTAAATGTTCGCGGGGATGCCGCCCATGCTGTAGTGCGCGGTGGGAAGCACGGCGACGGGCTCTTTCGTCAGGTCGGCGTCGGCGAACAAGCGCGCCGTTTCCGTGATGCCGGGAAGGCGCTCGCGGATAATATCCGCGTCGAGATGCTCAAGATGCAGAAGAAGATAATCCTTCTTCGGGCCGCAGCCGCGGCCTTCGCGAATTTCGACGGTCATGGCGCGGCTGACGACGTCGCGGCTGGCAAGGTCTTTGGCCTGCGGGGCGTAGCGTTCCATAAAACGCTCGCCGCTGGCGTTGGTCAGATAGCCGCCTTCGCCGCGCGCGGCTTCGGTGATCAGGCCGCCGGTGTTGTAGGCGCCCGTGGGGTGGAATTGCACGAACTCCATGTCCTGCAAAGGCAACCCGGCGCGCAGCGCCATCGCGTTGCCGTCGCCCGTGCTTGTGTGCGCGGCGGTGGTGGCGAGATAGACGCGGCCATAGCCGCCGGTCGCGATCACGGTTGTGTGCGCGCGGAAGCGGTGGATCGTGCCGTCGTCGAGATTCCAGGCCGTGACGCCGCGGCAATCGCCTTCCGCGTCCATGATCAGGTCGAGCGCGAAATACTCGTTGAAGAAATCCACGCCGTGTTTAAGCGCCTGCTGATACAACGTGTGTAAAATGACATGGCCCGTGCGGTCGGCGGCGGCGCACGTGCGGCGCACGATGTGCTGGCCGTAATGCGTCGTCATGCCGCCGAAGGCGCGCTGGAAAATCCGGCCTTCATTTGTGCGGCTGAACGGCACGCCGTAATGTTCGAGTTCGATGACGGCGGACGGCGCTTCGCGGCACATGTATTCGATGGCGTCCTGATCGCCGAGCCAGTCCGAGCCTTTCACGGTATCGTACATATGCCAGCGCCAGTCGTCCTCGCCCGCGTTGCCGAGCGCCGCGCCTATGCCACCCTGCGCTGCGCCGGTGTGGCTGCGAACCGCGTAGACCTTGGAGACGCACGCGACCTTGAGTCCTTTTTCCGCCATACCGAACGCCGCGCGCAACCCCGCGCCGCCCGCGCCGATTATGACGGCGTCATAAGTATGATCGACAAATGGATACGCTTTCGGCATTGCGGTTTCAGTCCCCCCACATGATTTTCAGGACCGACGCGATACCGGCGAACGCCAGAATCCATGCAAAGATTTTCACAGCAAGAATGCCGCCGCGGTTCAGCTTCGGATCGTGCACGTAGTCCTGAATGATGGTAATAAGCCAACCGGCCTTGTAGAAAATCGCCACGGCAAGAAACAATATTACCATAACGCCGTTCGGTGCGGACCGGAGCCACTCCATGGGTCCGGTATAGGGGTTGCCCTTCACCACATGGACAAAGAACGTGACGAGAGCGTAAAGCGAAAGAGGAATGAACACGGCCGAGGCGATTTGGTCATAGAGCCAATGCCTTGTGACATGTTTCGATAAGCGGGGATGTTTTAAAGCCATGGCACAAAGTCCTGTCCTAAGGCTATGATCCAAAAGGCAAATGTCAACGCCGTAGAAATAGCCAGCATCATGTAACCGGTGAGATAGATACTTTTTAGCGAGAAGCATAAAACGGCATCCCACAGCAAATGACGGATTGTGGCACCCACATGAAAGAAATAGGCCCACGTCCAGCCGAACAAAAATATTTTTCCAATGGGCGAGAGCAAAAGGCCGGTGAATGGCTCGTACCATTCCGGAAGCCAAGCCAGACAAAAAAGCCATGCCACAAGCACGACAAGACCGCCAGTCAGGCCAACGGCCGTAATACGGTGAAAAATGGATATGCCCGAGGTCAACTGCGGGCGATAGACCTGCAGATGCGGCGACAAGGGCCGTTGAATCCGGGGTGAAGGCTTTTGGCTGGTCATATGGGAAACACGTTCGCGAACAAGCGGAATTGGCGCATCTTAAGCAGAGGAGAGGCCGCGCGCAATATGTTCCGGAAAAAACTTCAGACCCTAAACGAGAACATCGCTTTTAAGGGACATGGCCCTTGTAATCAAAACAGCGCCGCTTGTGTAGCCGATGAATACCTGTTCGTGAAAGTCCGAGGGGAGTGTGGATGTCAGGACATCCGTCAGGCTGCCTCCTGTGGCAAGAAGGCGCAATTGATTTTGGACGCTGCTGCCGGACGCACCATACGCTTCGCTCGCAAGACGGAACGTCGAGGACGGAAGCCCGAGCCTCAAGACATTGTAGGGCAGCAATGAATCGGCCGTCGAACTCATGAGGGATCCCCCCTCAACGATTATTTTCTCCCCAAAACCGAGCGCTCTTAAAATCTGGTCTCTATAATATATTCAAAAAACCCTGGCTTCACGCCGTGCGGTCGACATTTCTTCCGCGGCTGGATTCTTCCGGTTGGGGAGGCGGCGGCGGAGGCGCGCGTTCTTCCCGGGGCCTTGGCGCTTCCGTGGCTGTCGGCCTATCGTTATGGACGCGTTCAAGCTGCGTCGAAATGACGCCTTGCGAAGCGGCCGGGGTAACGGTTGAGCTCATGGGAATCACCTTTCTGTATTGCACATGCTAATTATGACGGAATAAACTTTCCAAAACAATAACGCCCTGGAAATCAAGTTGTTCCAAAGACGTTTATGGTTAATATTTATTACGAATATTATCCCTCATTGCTTAGGGGACGGAAGAAGTCATAAAATTGCCTTCCCTCAAATAACAGTCCAATATGAAATTCGCCGCAACGCCAAAGGAGGAATAAATGACGACGCTGCCGATCCACGGTTCCATCACGGCCCTTATTACCCCGTTCAAAAACGGCGAGGTTGACGGCAAGGCGTTTCAGGATTTCGTGCAATGGCAGATCGTCGAAGGAACGCACGGACTTGTTCCCTGCGGCACGACGGGTGAAGCGCCGACCCTGTTCGACGAGGAAGACGGAAATGTCATTCGAATGTGCGTCGAGGTGGCGAAGGGAAAAGTGCCGGTGATCGCCGGTTGCGGCACCAACAACACGGCGCACGCCATTCATTTGACTCAGGCCGCCGAAAAGCTGGGCGCCGACGCCGCGCTGCATGTCGCGCCTTATTACAACAAGCCGACGCAGGAAGGCCTTTACCAGCATTACAAGGCTATCCACGACAGCACGGGCCTTCCCATCATCGTCTACAACATTCCGGGGCGCAGCGTCGTCAACATGACGCCGGAAACGATGGCGCGTCTGGCGCAATTGCCGCGCATCGCCGGCGTGAAGGACGCGACGGGCGATCTTTCGCGGCCCGTGAAAACGCGCAAGCTTTGCGGGCCGGATTTTATCCAGCTTTCCGGCAACGACGAAACGGCCATCGCGTTTCTGGCGCAGGGCGGTACGGGCTGCATTTCCGTGGTCTCGAATATTGCGCCTGCGCTGTGCGCCCGGATGCAGGACGCCTGGCGCAAGGGCGACATTGCCGCGGCGCAGAAGATCAACGAGCAACTGGCCCCGCTGGTCGAGGCGCTGTTCGTTGAAACGTCGCCTTCGCCGGTGAAATTCGCGGCTTCGCTGCTCGGAAAGTGCCGCAATGAACTGCGGTTGCCGATGGTGCCCGTCAGCAAGGCGACGGAAAAGCTTGTGCGGGAGGCTATGGCGGGGGCGCTGCTCGACGTTCCCCTGCACGGCGAGGCGACCTAGAAAAAACATTCGCCCGAATCGGAAAAACCGTTACACAAGTAAGAGTCGCATTTTTCCGGAAGCGGGTTATGCTTTTCCGGTCGACACAACCGTAAGGGAGAGAACGATGCAGAAGTCTTTGCGAGTTATCATAGGGGCCGCCGCGCTCGGCGCCTGTCTGTTTCTGGCGCCTGAGGCACATGCCAAACAAGCCGCGAATCCGATAGCCGGACACGGCGTAGGCGTGCCCGACCAGGCGTGCGTGGCGAAACACGATGCGGATATAAAAAAATGCGGCAAGAAAAAGAAATGCGTGGCCAAGCATAAAAAGCTGAAGAAACAGTGCCCAATGATTTATATGCCAACGCAAGCGCCGCACATGATGCCCGGACATCCGGTGCCGATGCCGGGACAGCCTATGGCGAGGCCTATGCCGCCTCATATGATGCCGGGCCAGCCCATGCCGCAGCACATGATGCCGGGTCAGCCGATGCAAAGGCCGATGCCGATGATGGCGCCGAATTCGGAAGTTCTGGAAAGATCGGTGCCGCAGCCCACCGGTAAAGACACGGGCGTCAAGACGCTGCCGGATAACACTTACATGCCGTCGTGGATGAAATGATCTGAACCCGGCATTTCAATCAAACACCCGGAGGGCAACCTTCGGGTGTTTTTTTGTGCTCGTTACCCAACCCCTAACACATCATCCATGCCGTAAAGGCCCGGTGTTTTGCCGTGGAGCCAGACGGCGGCTTGCACCGCGCCGCGCGCGAAGACGCCGCGGTCGGTGACGCTGTGCTTGAGCGTGATGATCTCGCCCTGCCCGGAGAACTGGACCTCGTGCTCGCCGACGATGAACCCGGCGCGGATAGCGGCATATTGAGGCTCGTGCTTGCCGCCGTTGCCTTCCACCACATACTCGCCGAGCGTTTTCGCCGTGCCGGACGGCGCGTCCTTTTTCATGCGGTGATGCTGGTCGAGGATCGATACGTCGTAGTCCTGATCGCGCAAGAGGTGCGCCGCCATTTTTGCAAGCTGCTTCATCACGACGAGCGAGAGGCTGGTGTTGGTTGTGTATAGCACCGGGACTTTTTGCGCCGCTTCTTTAAGCGCCGCTTTGGCAGCGTCATCGAGGCCCGTCGTGCCGGACATAAAGGCTTTGCCGTGTGTGGCGGCGAGTTTTGCAAATCCGGCCGTGGCGCTTGGGGCCGAAAAATCGACGATCACGTCGCACGAGGGGAACAGCTCTTCCGCACGCTCGGTGACGATGAGTTTGCCGTATTGCGCTTTCAGTTCGGGCGTGATCGCGCGATCGACGCCGCCGACAAGTGCGGCTTCGGCGTGTTGTTGGGTGGCGAGGGCGATGGCTTGCCCCATCCGGCCTGCGAAACCTGCGATGCCTATGCGGATTGTCATGTGATCCCCCGTCATTTGATTTTATGCTCTAAAACAACCGTTAGCGTCATTCCGGCGAAAGCCGGAGTGACGCTAACGGAAAGATTTGTGCCAATAAGCGCGTATTTTTGTATCAGCCTAAATAATCCTTCGCCAGAAGCTCCGCGATTTGCACGGCGTTAAGTGCCGCGCCCTTGCGGAGATTGTCGCTGACCACCCACAGGTTGAGGCCGTTTTCGACCGAAATGTCCTCGCGGATGCGGCTGACGAAAACGGCGTCCTCGCCGGAGCATTCGATCGGCGTGACGAAGCCGTCTTCGTGCTTGTGGTCGATCACGGTCACGCCCGGCGCTTTCTTTAGCGCGGCGCGCGCTTCGGCGGCGCC
>JAQUPC010000018.1 GCA_028716765.1 Alphaproteobacteria bacterium
GCAAATCGATCCCGCACTGACCTCCGTCGTTATGGTCAGCCACTACACCGGGCCGGCGCTTGACCGCGCCATTGCCGCCGTTCTTGCCCAGACGGCGCCGGTCGAACTTATCGTCGTGAACAACGGCAACCCGCCGGACATCGAAGCCCGGCTGGCGGCGCGGGCCAAAGAAGAGCCGCGCCTTCAGCTTTTGACGGGGCACGGCAACGCAGGGCTGGGCAAAGGCTGCAACATGGGGGCCGAGGTTGCGCGGGGCGGGCATCTTTTGTTCATGCGCGCGGACAGCTTGCCGCCGCCGGACGCCGTGGCCCGTATGCGCAAGCTTGCCGAAGGCGGCAAGCATCCCGTTTTGCTGGGAGCGCGAATCGTCGACGAAAACGGTATTGAGATTCGCGAGAGCCGCCGCCCGTTTTTGACGCCCATTTTGGCTTTTCTCGAGTACCTGAACGCCGGACGTTATGTTCCGAAATTTCGTTTGTATCTGCACAACGACCCGGTGCCGGAAGCGCCGGTACCGGTACCGGCGGTCAGCGGGGCTTTTCTGTTCGTCGCCGCCAAGGATTTCAAACGCATCAAGGGCTTCAGCGAAGGCTGCTTTACGGCCATTGCCGACATGGATTTTTGCCTCCAGCACCATCGGGCCGAAGGAAAGACTTATTTTGTTCCGGGCGTTGTGGTTAAACGGGCCGGAACGTCACAGCCGCCCGACTATGTCCTCCTTGAAAGGAAGAGGGCGCGAAGCGAAAGCCACTATTTTCACGAGAACTTCGGCCACGCCTATACCCAGCCTGCGTTATGGGTGCTCGACGTTCTGCTTTGGGGGCGGTTTGGCCTGAGATTCCTTCATTTCCGGCGTGACCGGGCCAGAGCTAAATTAGCGGTATCATAATACCGCAAGTCTTTTTTTGGCTTCCGGCCTTATTTTTGTTGACGCCACGGCAATCTTGTTTGTAAAAAGCCCCGCCCCTGACAAACGGGGGCGCGAGTGGGCGCCGGGGCGCCCCGGCAACGCAGGTGAAGACATGGCTGGAAAAATTCGACTGACCAAACCGAGCGTGCAAACGAAAAGTTTCGCGCTTAAACACGGCGAACAGAAAAAACGCTGGGTTCTCATCGACGCCGACGGCGTCATTCTCGGCCGTCTCGCGGCGGCCGTTGTGCCCATGCTGCGCGGCAAGCACCGCGCGACGTTTACGCCTTCCGTCGATGGCGGCGATTACGTCGTCGTTATCAATGCCGAAAAAGTCCGCATGACGGGCCGCAAGGCGACGGATAAAGAGTTTTATTATCACACCGGTTATCCCGGCGGCATCAAGGGACGCACGCGCGCGAAGATTCTGGCCGGGAACTATCCGGAACGCGTGATCGAAAAGGCGGTTGAGCGCATGATGCCGAAAGGCCCGCTTGGCCGTCGCCAGATGGGTTATCTCAAGGTTTACAAAGGATCGGAACATCCTCACGCGGCACAGAATCCGGTCGTGATGGATTTTGCCGCCGCCAATCCCAAGAACAAGAGGGCGAAGAAAAATGGCCACACCAGCTAAACCGGGCGCCAAGGAATCCAAGAGCGCGCCGCGCGCAAAAAGCCCCCGCAAAGCCCCGCTTTCCGGGATCAAAGCCGCTGTGAAAGAGGCGAAGGAAATCGAGGCGGCTCCCGTCACGATCGCCGCGGCGGAAAAACCCGCCGCCGAAACGCCCAGGCACGAGCGCAAGGTCGACAAGTTTGGCCGTTCGTATGCCACCGGAAAGCGTAAAAACGCGATCGCGCGCGTCTGGATCAAGCCCGGAAACGGCAAGATCACCGTCAACGGCCGCGAACTGAAAGTTTATTTCGCGCGCCCCGTTCTGCAAATGGTCGTCAACCAGCCGTTCGAAGTCGCCAACCGCGCCAACCAGTTCGATGTGGAATGCCTCGTGGCCGGCGGCGGCTTGTCGGGACAAGCCGGTGCCGTAAAACACGGCATTTCGAAGGCCTTGACCCTGTTCGAGCCGGATCTGCGCAAGCCTCTCAAGGTGGCGAAGTTCCTGCGCCGCGACGCCCGCGTCGTCGAGCGCAAAAAGTACGGCCGCGCCAAAGCCCGCAAACGCTTCCAGTACAGCAAGCGTTAAGGCAGAAATCAGGGATTAGTGGCCAGGGTTAGGGATTTTGCATTGAGGGCGAGAGTGGCCTCTTGCATTGAATCCCGAATCCCGTATTCCTAATCCCTAGCCTTCAGCATCTAACCTCCAATGCTCATCCTCCCCTATCGCGGCGTTATGCCCATGATCGATCCCTCGGCTTTTATCGCGCCGGGCGTGGTCGTGATCGGCGACGTTGAGATCGGCGCGGAAACGTCCGTTTGGCCGGGTTGCGTTCTGCGCGGTGACGTTCATGTCATCCGCATCGGCGCGCGCACGAACATTCAGGACGGCACCGTCGTCCATGTGACCGCCGGAGGGCAGGGCACCCATATCGGCGACGACGTCACGGTGGGCCACATGGCCCTGCTGCATGACTGCACGGTGGAGAGCAACGCTTTTGTGGGCATGAAGGCCATTCTTATGGACGGCGCGAGGATCGAAAGCCGCGGCGTGCTGGCTGCTGCCGCGCTATTGACCCCGAAAAAAGTGGTGCCCTCCGGCCAGCTTTGGGCCGGGAGCCCCGCAAGATTCATGCGCGACTTAACGCCTGCCGATATGGCCGAGTTTGGCCCCCGTGCGCAGGAGTATGTCGAGCTGATGAAGTCCTACCGCTGAATTTTTATTGCCGGCCGGATCGCGCGATCAAACCTCCGAAACCAATTAATTTGGATTGCCCCCGCGCTTTTTGCGCCGCACAAAAAAATCTTTGCTTTCAGCTTTGCTTTCGGGGCCGAAAAGAGTTATGGGTCAGGCCTTCATGAGCGTCCTGTTCCAGGCCCTCAACCGGGCCGCCCGCGACTATCGCGATCAACAATCTCCTCTTGTGGTGCCGTTTTTATCGCTGGCGCCAAAACCTGCGCGCGCGCGGTTTGTCTGGATAACTTTTGCCGTCGCCTTGATTTTGACCGCCGTTGTTTTGCACTCTTTGTGGAAGCCCGCTCAGACAAACGGCACCATTCCGGCCATGATGACGGCGCTTGATACGGCCGTCCCGGCCGAAACGTCCGGAACGCAGTCATCGGATCCGGTTGCTGATGAACTCCAACCCTTCGATCCACAAGAGGCGCTTCTTGCTCAAGCCCCCGCCTCTGCCGCCGCGGAAGTTTCCGTTCCGGCTCCTGAAGCCGCCGGAGCCCCGGCGGCGGCAATTCAACAGGTTCCCATGCATGGAGAGACCGTAAGTTCGGGGCCGCAAGGTATTGCTTTGCCCGTCGACAGCCTTGCCGTGCCTACGTTGGACGATTCGGCGGCGATCGAGGTTGCGCAGCAAACGCAAAAGGAACTGGTCAAGGAGCCGGTCGTTGCCGAAGCCAAAAAAACCAAAGTTCCGGCGGCGCACGTTATCGTAAAGGAGGCCGACGCGCCGTCCGTCCCCGGTTTGTTGCGTGAAGCTCATGTGCACGTGACGGCAAAGCGTTACGACAAGGCCATAGATTTGTACGACAAGGCGCTGGCTCAGGACGGCAACAATCAGGACGCCTGGGACGGAAAAATCTATGCCTTGCAGCAAACCGGCACCGCGAAAGCCCTGGAAGGATTGAAAAAGATGGCCGAAAGCCGTCCTTTCTCGGCGCCCGTTCACGCGGCGCTGGCTCTGGTCATGATGCGGCAGGGCGACCTGAAATCCGCTCTGGAATCCTGGCGGCGGGCGGTCGAGCTAAATCCGGCCGACAAAACCTACCTTCTCAGCTTTGCCGTCCTTCATGATCAGATGGGGCACGATGCCGAAGCGTTGGCGATGTACCGGAAGCTTTCGCCGCCCCTGTCTGCCGAAGTTCAGCACCGTCTAGACTATCTTGCGGCGCAGGAGGGCTCGAAAGGGCCGCCCTGATTCCATGCCGTTTCTCAATCATTTCAATCTGACCGATTATCCCTTCGCGCTTACGCCGAACACGAGCCTTTTTTATCCCGCCGATCACGCGCAAGCCGTTCTGGCGGCCCTTGTCTTTTCCGTCCAGCGGGGCGATGGGCTCTTGAAAGTCGTCGGGCCCGTGGGTTCCGGCAAAACCATGCTGTGCCGCATGTTGCTGGAGCGTCTCGAAGTTTTACCCGTGAACACGGCCTACCTTAGCGCCCCGGCCGCCGTTGCGCCGGGACAATTGCCTGCTCAGGTTCTGCGCGAATTCGGCCTGTGTGCCGGCAATGAAAGTGATGCCTCGGCGCTTCACGGCTTTTTGCTGGGTGAACACGCCAGAGGCAAGCGCAACGTGCTGATCGTCGACGAAGCGCAGGCGCTCGGCCCCGGGGGGCTGGAAGCCGTCCGTCTGCTCTCGAACCTTGAGACGTCAACGCACAAGTTGCTGCAAATTATCCTGTTCGGGCAGGCCGAACTTAACCAGCTTCTGCGCCGCAGCGACTTGCGGCAGATCGCGCAGCGTCTAAGCTTCAGCTTTGTCACCCAGCCGCTTTCGATCAAGGCGGCGTCGGCCTATGTGAAGTTTCGGATGGAGCGCTGCACAAAAGACGGTATGCGCCGCGTCAGCTTTTCGCCAAAAGCGTTGACGCGCCTCGCCAGGGCGAGCGGCGGGCTTCCCCGCGTGATCCATATCCTCGCCGACAAAGCTATGTTGGCGCTTTACGCTGAAGGCGGCCGGACCGTCGAGCCGCGTCATGTTCGCATAGCCGTGCGCGAGACGCCGGATGCGCGGTCCTTCTGGCGGCCCCTGCGCCTGCCCAAAGCGGCGTAAACTTGGCAACGGCCAAGGGTCTGGTATAACGGGGCCATGCCGCCCTTTGATCTCATTTCGCCCGATAACGCGCTCCACCATATTATCCGGGAACAAATCGCCGCGGAAAGCGGCGGAAGGGGATGGGCCGGACCGGCCATCGAGTTTATGTCGCTGGCCGAGGCGCTGGAGGCCTGGAAAACCTGTCAACCCGAAACCGTTTTGATCGACGATGCGGCGTTCGATCATGACGCGGAGCCGTTCGCCAGCATTCTGGGCGCAAGCGCAGCGCCCGTTTTGCTGTTTATTCTGGGCGAGGCCGAAAAGAACTTTGACAACGCCTTTGTTACGGAAACGTTTTCCAAGCCGGTTCGGCTCGGCCACCTTTTGACGCGATGGCAATTCTACAATCAGGCGCGCGCGAAGAACCGCGACGTCGTCCTGACGCTCGGGCCCTGGCGCTTTATGCCGCGCGCGCGGCAATTAAGCCTCGCCGCGGGCAGTGCGGCCATTAAGCTTACGGACAAGGAAGCGAGCCTGCTCGAATATCTTTGCGGCGCCGGAGAGCCCATGACGCGAGATGAGATACTTGCGGCCGTGTGGGGCTACGACGGCACTATCGATACCCATACGCTCGAGACGCACATCTATCGCCTCCGTTGCAAACTGGCGCTTCCCGGCGGCGCGAAGCCTGAAGGCGACGCGTTTCTTGTCGAACGCGGCCGTTACCGGATAAATCCGTCATGGAGGAGCCCATGAGCGTTTTGCGTTTTGCGGTTTGCTGCGCGGCCCTTTTTCTTTTGGCGGCTTGCGGCGGCGGTTCGGCTCCGGCGGGCAAGCTGGTCCGCCAGCACGGCGGGCCCAAGACGAGGCCCGACAATGTCCCGGAGCGTTATATCGTTCTCGCCAATTCCCGGGGCGGAGAGAAATTGAGCCTTACGTATTTTCATGAAGGCAACTATGACCCGGCGGCGATGAAGGCCATTAACCGCCTGTTCCGTGACCGTCATAACGATGCCGTAGGCAACATCGACCCTGAGTTGATCGATTTTCTTGTCGATATCCGTACCCGTCTGGCGTTGCCGCCCACCGTGGTGTTCGAGATTTTATCGGGCTATCGCTGTCCGGAAACCAACGCGGAACTGGCCCGGCGCAACAATCACGTAGCCAAGGAAAGCCTGCATATTCATGGCTGGGCGGTGGATTTCCGCGTTTCCGGGGTTAACGGCAGCGCCATAGCCGAGGTGGCGAAAACCATGCAGCGGGGGGGGGTCTCCTTTTATCCCATAGACAATCATGTGCACGTCGACCTCGGTAACATTCGTACGTGGCCCACGAAGTAATGTTTCGGTAAGATTTCGAAGGTAAACTGGCGGGCCATGTCCCTTGCGCCCGAAGATATCCTGAACTTTTGGTTCATGGAAACAGGTCAAAATCGCTGGTTCGCGTCCGATCCGGCGCTGGACGAAGTCCTGCGCGGCCGGTTTCTCGAAACGCATGAGCAAGCCGCCCGGGGCGGCCTCAAAAAATGGGAAGATACGCCCGAAGGCATGCTGGCCCTGCTTCTTTTGCTCGACATTTTCCCGCGCCGGATGTTCCGCAACACGCCGCGCGCCTATGCCACGGACGGCCTTGCTCTGGAACTGGCGCGCAGCGCCATCATCAAGCATTTCGACGACCGGATCGACCGGTTGTTCAAGCTCTTTTTCTACCTGCCGTTCGGGCACGCCGAGAGCGCGGGCAACCAGCGCCTGGCCGTGTATTACATCCGCGAACGCACAAAGGAGCCGGCATGGATCGACGAAGCCGGAGAACGGCAGCAAATCATCCGTTGTTTCGGCAGGTTTCCGCACCGCAACGCCGCGCTTGGCCGCGCCACCACGCCTGAAGAGGCCGAATATCTGGCGCAGGCGGGAGAAGAAACATAGCCGCCGCGCGCCGGCTCTCGTCCCACCGGGCAGGCCTTTGGGCCGAAGCGCTTTGCCGCGCCGTCCTGAATCTCAAGGGATACCGGATTGTGGCAAGCCGTTACCGTTCGAAACTGGGCGAAATCGATATCGTCGCTGCGCGGGGAAAGACGCTCGCCTTTGTGGAGGTCAAGGCCCGCGATTCGCAAAGCGCGGCTTCGGAGGCGATCACGCTCCGCCAGCGCGAGCGTCTTGGCAGGGCGGCGGCCGATTTTCTGGCTCGCCATCCCCGCTATAACCGGCATGTCATGCGATTCGACGCCATGCTGGTGACGCCCTGGCGCTGGCCGGCGCATATTCCGAATGCCTGGCAGGATTCTTGAGGTAGGGTGATTGCATGAGGTCCTCCACCGAAGCGATTCGCATTCTCCGCCGCGCCGGCGAACAGGGCGATGACGCCATCGACCTCTCCGAAACGGCATTGGCGTTGGCGGCGCTGGACAATCCTCAAACGTGCTTGACCCCCTACCGCGATCATTTGGCGCGGCTCGCCGAATTGATTAAAGCCGAAGGCCCCGTTTCGCGCCTTGACGACCGGCTGCGCCTTTTGCGCCGCGTGCTCGTCGTTCAGAACAGGTATCACGGCGATGACGAACCGGGCGGCGGCGTTTGCCAATCCAGCCTTCCGTACGTGATCGACAAACGCTGCGGGCCGCCTGTCGCGCTCGGGATCATCTATCTTCATGTTGCGGAAAAAGCCGGCTGGCCCATGACGGGTCTGAACTTCCCCGGAGTCTTTCCCGTCCGCCTGTCGGCCGCCGACGGCTGGGCGATACTTGATCCTTTCCGCGCCGGCCAAACCTGCAAGCTTGAGGATCTATGCGAACGCCTGAAACCGGATAAACGGGAAACGCAGGACGGGCAGGAAAGTTACGGCGCGCCGGTCAGCAAGCGCGGCGCGCTGTTGCGGCTTCAAAACGGCGTTAAGAGGCATTACCTGGCGCAGGATAATCTCGATGCCGCGGTCGGCGCGTTGCAAGGCATGGTCCTTGTCGCGCCGCAGCGTCAGGAAATCTGGCGCGAACTCGGCTATCTCGAGGCCGAGCGCGGCCACATGCTTTCGGCCATTACGGCGTTTGAAGTCGTCAGCGATCTTGGAGGCGACGCAAGCCAGGCGCAGCAAACGGAGACGATGCTGGAACAGTTCCGGCGGCAGCTTAACTAAATCTTGGTTAGTTCCGCGAGGATTTCTTCGCCTATCGGACCGCCCAGCCCTTTGACCTTGAGGGGCAATAACCGCTTGAGGCTCTCGACGTGCCATCTGATCATTTCCAGATTTGCCGCCGTCAGGTTCGCCGCGCCATACTCCTCGCAGCGCAAATGCAATGATTTTGCGACCGCGGCAACGAGTTCGTAGCCGCTAAGCCCCGCTTTCGATTTGAGCGAAAACGATGAGGCGATGATTTCGGGCAAAACCTGGGTTGCCTTGTCCGGCGCGGCGGCCAAGGCTCTTGCCGCGCGCTCGAGCCTTTCCATTTCGGATACGCTTTCGTCCAGAAGCCGGTCGGACGACTGGACGATAACCTGCTGGGCGGCCACGACGACTTGCGGCGAAAACAGCTGATCGAGATTCACGCCGCCGAGTTTCTCCTGCAAAGCGCGGTCGGGCGGGAGAATTTTTACGTCGTCTTCTGAATCCGTCATAGCGGCCACGGTAGTCATGAAAGAGTCCTTTACTGGCTGGAGGATTTCTTGCGGGGTTTCCGGCGCTCGAGATCGGGGGGCGGCGGCTCGTCGCGGTGCCGGCGGTCCGGCCCGCGGAAGGCCGGCGCGAGAACGAATTCGCGCGGTTGCTCGATGATTTGCCGGATGCGGCGCACGAGTTGGGAGGCGGAAAACGGCTTGATGAGATAGGCGTTAATGCCGGCGTTGCGCGCCGTCATTACATAATGAGCCTCCGCGTTTCCCGTCAGCATGATGATAGGGATCGTCGGATAGGCCGATTCCGGCGAGGATCGCACGAAGCGGACCAGATCGATTCCGTCGAGATCGTTCATGCGCCAGTCGGTAATGATAAAATCGAATTTCTGCTTGGCCAGCAACTCAATGGCCTTGCGGCCGCTTGTGGCGATCACGGCGTCCTTGAATCCAAGCTGGATCAGTACATCGCAAATGAGGCGCAAGATCGTCTTTTCGTCGTCGACCACCAAAATTTGCAGTTTGCCAAGCTGGCTGTTCTTCATGTGGTATCCGTCTCTGCCCGTGTAATAGTTAATTTGCGCAAAGCATTAGAACAAGAATTGCCAATCAAGTCAAAAAGCCGGACAGGCCGCGTTAACCAAAACCGGAAAATCGCAATGAGAACAAACAATAGCTGCGTTCGATTGCCGCCGGGATCGTTCGCCCGTTTTTAAAAACCGGAACAGAAAATCGTTTGGCGATTCCGTCCTCATTTGCCTTAATGACAAATAAATTCGCCCGAAACATGCCGCAAAAGACAGGCGGCGCACATGTGCCGATAACTTTTTAGAGACGAAAAAAGGCGCGCTTTTACAAGTTTTTTCGTATTTATGACTGTAAAAAAAGAACGTTCAAAAAAATCGATTGTAATTCCTTTCGTTTTATCATCATCATTTTGGGTGATTCGGCGGCACATCAACAAAATCACGCCTGCCGGAACTATCTCGATGAGGCCCGACGCAAACAGGGATGCGTTTGGTTCTTAACTCCAGTCACAAATCTCTTTTTTTCGCAACTTTTTCCGGGAGGACAGCATGAAACTGCAATGGATCGTTACGGGCATTCTCGCTTTCGTTATAGGCGCCGGCGCGGCGCAGGCCGCGGAACGCGGCACGAAGGCGGAAGCCGAGGCTATGGTCAAAAAAGCCGTCGAGTATATTAAGGCAAACGGAGCGGAAAAGGCCTATGCCGAATTCGGCAACAAGTCGGGACCGTTCGTCGATCGCGATTTGTACGTCATGGTCTACGATTTGGCGGGCAAGTGCGTGGCGCATGGGCAAAACCCTGGCCAGGTCGGCAAGGACATGGTCAACGCCATGGATCCGAACGGAAAAGCCTTTGTGAAAGAGCGCGTCGAACTGGCCAAGACGAAAAATTCTTTCTGGCAGGAATACAGCTTCAAGGATCCGCTGACCAAGAAAGTCGAGCCCAAGGAAGCTTATTGCGAAAAGCTTAACGAGACGCTCGTTTGCTCCGGCATCTATAAGCCAATATAAAGCCCGATGTCCCGGGGCCGTTTGCCGCGGCTCCGGGTTTTCCCGAAGGCAAACACGGGAGCCGGATAGTTCATTTTACGGCGTCAGGCAACGTCTCTTGCAGTTTTCCGCCGATTTGTACGCGCGCGATGTTCGTGGCGAGACCGGAGGCGTCGTTTGTTTCGACGAAGCAGCCGCAAACGGTGGCCTCGCCTTCGGCGGACGCGAAGCGTTCGCCCGGCACGTTCCGGGTGAAGCGCCAAATGGCGAGTTCCTTTTTGACGCCGATAACGCTGTCGTAATCGCCGCACATGCCGGCGTCCGATTGATAGGCCGTGCCCCGGGTCAGGATTTGCTGATCCGCCGTCGGGATGTGCGTGTGTGTGCCGATGACGGCTGACACGCGGCCGTCGAACACGTGCGCAAAAGCCATTTTTTCCGATGTCGCCTCGCCATGAAAGTCCACAAAGACGGCTTGTGCCGTCTGGCCGAGGCGGTGCTGGGACAAAAGCTTTTCCGCCGCAGCAAACGGATCGTCCGGCAAGGACTCCATGAACAGGCGCGCCAGAACGTTGACGATAAGTATTTTGCGGCCGTCGGGGAGGGCGTGCAGATAACTGCCGTGCCCGGGCGTGCCCTCGCGAAAATTAAGTGGCCTCAACAAACGCGGCTCGCGATCGATGGAGCTAACCAGTTCTCTTTGCGCCCAGACATGGTTGCCGGTGGTCAGGCACGTGGCGCCGAGCGCGAAGAATTCCTGCGCCAGCTTGTCCGTTATCCCGAAGCCCGCAGCGGCGTTTTCGGCGTTGATAATGACGACGTCGGGCCGGAGCCGTTCCTTCAACGCCGGCAAATGACGTTTTACGCCATCCCGTCCGCTGCGGCCTGCCACATCGCCCAAAAACAAAATGCGCATGCTGTTTTGCCTTCTAGTCCTGTTTCGTTTTCCGTTTTTTCGTCAGCCATTGATGCATGGATTGGCGAACGCGGTCTATAACGCCGTTCCAGTCGCCGCTTTGCGTCTGGCGGAACAGGCGCATCGAGGGATACCACGGGCTGTCGTCGCGGCCAATGAGCCAGCGCCAGTCGGGCGCGAACGGCAACAACGTCCAGACGTCTTTCCCCATTCCGCCCGCCAGATGAGCCGTTGCGGTGTCGCAGGTGATGATCAAATCCATCCCCGCCATCAAATGTGCCGTATCGCGTAAGGTGTTAAGTTGCGAAGAAAGATCGGTGACCGGAAGCTTTCGCAGCAATGCGTCGTCGCCGGGCCGGTTGTCGCGGTTCAGGCTGAAAAACCGGACCGCCGGTTCGTCGAACAGGCGCGCAAACGTCTCAAGAGGCACGCTCCGGCGCGCATCGTGTTTATGTTTCGGCGTACCTGCCCAAACAACGGCAATCTTTGGCCGTTCGTCGTCTTCAAGCATCAGCGAAGCATCAGGCTGCGGAAGCGGCAAATAGGGAATGTCCGCCGGAACCGTTTCCAGCGCCGTGCCGAAGCCGAAGGGCAGATCGAAGATCGAGGCGTAACAATCGAAACCGGAGACGGGCGGGTCTTGCGCGATCACTTCGTCGGCGCCGGGCCATCCTTCGAACAACGGCGCCAGAACGGGATGCACAAGAAACTTCACGCGCGCGCCGCGGGCTTTCAAAAGCGGCACATAGCGCGCCATCATCAAGCAATCGCCGAGGCCCTGCTCGTCCATGACGAGGATCGTTTTTCCGGATATGTCTTCGCCGCGCCAGACCGGCTGGGGCCAAACGGGGCGCTTGAGCCCGCCGACTTCCTCGAACCGGGCGCGGTAGCGCGCGAACCCGCGCCGGTAATCGCCTTTCAAAAGTTCCAGCAACGCCAGATGCCAGTGGCGGTTGCCGTATTCGCGCTCGCCGACGAGCCGCGAATCTTCGCCGGCGATATCTTGCCCCGACAATGCGATGGTTTTGCGATAGGCCGCTTCGGCCTCGTCCAGACGGTTCATGAACTGATACGTCTGGCCGATATTGTCCCAAACTTCGGTCCAGCCGGGTTTAAGGCGCAAGGCCGTTTGATAGGCGCCGAGCGCCTCTTCGTGCCGCTCCATGTGATTAAGCGCGACGCCAAGGCCGAGATAAGCCGCGGCTTTTTCCGGTAAAAGCGCCGCGGCCCGCAATCCGGCCTGATAGCTCGCTTCGTAATCGCCGTGTTTTTCGGCGATGTTGCACAAATTAAGCCAGCCTTCGCCGTAGGACGGCGCTTCTCTCACAACCTGCTGCAGGAGGCGCAGGGCGTCCTCCAAAAGGCCTTTGTGCTCCAGCACCAGCGCCAGATTGTTGCGCGCCTCGATGTGATGGGGCGCAAGCTGCAACGTTTTGGCATAAACTTTTCCGGCTTCTTCCCAATCGCCGTTTTGGCGCAAGGCGTTGCCGAGATTGTAAAACGCTTGCGGCATCGAAGGGTTGAGCGCGAGCGCGCCGCGATAGGCGGCGATGGCGCCCGGCAGATCGCCGGCCGTCATCAACGCGTTGCCGTAATAAAAGCGAAACAGTTCCGCGCCGGGATCGAGCCGCAGCGCCTTCTCGATCAAAGGCAGGGCTTCCTGTGCGCGTCCCTGCGAATCCAGAACAACGCCGAGCAAGGCCAGAGCGTCGGGATGCTCCGGATTCCCGGTCAGGACCGTGCGGTAAAGTTCTTCCGCTTTTGCCAGAAGGCCGTCTTGGTGCGCGGCGACAGCCTGCTCCAGAAGCGCAGCCGTCATATGGCGTCCGCAAGCGGCGGCGCAGTCTCGCCGCCTTCGTCGATCCAGGCGATACGCAAAACGTTCGTGTTGCCGGGCGTTCCGAACGGAACGCCCGCCGTGATGACCACGCGCTGGCCGTTGCGCGCGAGGCCATCGTTTTTGGCGATCTTGACGGCCTTTTGCACCATTTCGTTCAGATCGGTCACGTCGGCGGTGTGAACGGCGTGGACGCCGAACGACAGTGTCAACCGGCGCGCCGTCTCCAGCTTCGAGGTAAGGCCCAGCACCGGCACCTGCGGCCGTTCGCGCGCGGCGCGCAAGGTCGTGGAGCCCGACGTGGTGTACGTCACGATGGCGGCGGCGCCGAGCGCGTCGACGATCTGTTTCGCGGCGGCGGTGATGGCGTCGGCGGCGGTGCGCTGAAGATCGGGGTGCGCCGCGGCAAGGCCGGCATAATAACCGGGATCGGTCTGCGTTTGCCGCGCGATGCGGTCCATCATCTGGACGGCTTCGACCGGATATTCGCCGCTGGCGGTCTCGGCCGAAAGCATAATGGCGTCGGCGCCTTCGTAAACGGCGGTCGCCACGTCCGACGCCTCGGCGCGCGTCGGCGTCGGGCTCGTGATCATGGATTCCAGCATCTGGGTGGCCACGATGACCGGTTTGCCGATGCGCCGCGCGTCGCGCACGATCATGCGCTGAAGGCGCGGCACCGACTCGGGCGGCATTTCCACGCCCAGATCGCCGCGCGCGACCATCACGCCGTCGGCGGCTTCGAGAATTTGCGGCAAATAGCGGATCGCCGCCGGCTTTTCGAGCTTGGCCAGAATGGCCGCCTGCTGGCCCACGATCTTCCGCAGTTCGGCGATGTCCTGCGGGCGCTGCACGAACGACAACGCTACCCAGTCGACGCCGAGTTCCAGCGCGCCCTTGACGTCTATGCGGTCTTTGGGTGTCAAGGGCGACAGGGGCAGCACAACGTCGGGAACGTTGACGCCCTTGCGGTCGGACAAGGTCTGTCCCGCGACAACGATGGTCGCGGCGTAATCAGGCCCGCTATGCGCGACGCGAAGCCGAACCTTGCCGTCGTCGAGGAGAAGTTCGCTGCCGGGCTTCAAGGCGGCAAAGATTTCGGGGTGCGGCAGGGGCGCGCGCGTGGCGTCGCCGGGCGCCGGGTCGAGATCGAGCCGGAATTCCTGGTCTTCCCGCAGCGAGACGGGGCCTTTCGCAAACGTGCCGAGCCTCAGTTTGGGGCCTTGCAGGTCCGCAAGCACGGCGATGGGCCGGCCCACCTCTTTTTCGACTTCGCGAATCCACTTCACGCGGGCCCGGTGGTCCGCCAGCTTGCCGTGGCTGAAATTAAGGCGGAACACGTCCGCCCCGGCCTCGAACAGGGCAAGGATCATGTCCTTGCTGGAGGTGGCGGGGCCGAGCGTCGCAACGATCTTGGTTTGGCGGTCGCGGCGGATTTGGGAGGGTATCGTCATGTTTCTTCAGAAGCAAAGGAACCGGCAGCTTGTCGAAGTGACGACCTTGCCGCCGCAATTTTTATAGCATGAATGATAGTCGCGTTCACACTCTTGATTGCAAGACGCCGGTTTGCAGGTCTCGGGCCTTTCGAAATCGCGCGGCTGAAGCTCGAGCGGCGCGCGAACCAAAAACTGCTCGCGCGCATAGGCTTCGTAGTCCTGAATGGCTTGTGTTTGCATGGCATTCGTGCAGCGGCGTTGATCAAGGCTGCAGTTCTTCTGGCAAAAATCCCGCGATACGCCGCATTGATGGGTGCACAGGCGCCCGCCGGGCGTTCCCGGCGGTTCAAGGCGGGAGGAGGTTGCCGCCGGCGCGCCGCAGGCCGCCAGAACGAGGAGCAGGAGGGAAACAGCAGGAATGAATCTCATAATTAAGGCTTAAGCTTAACACGTGCTGATGACAAGGCGCCCGCGGTACGCTACAAAAAGGCAAGCCCCTATAGCTCAGTTGGTAGAGCAACTGATTTGTAATCAGTAGGTCTGCGGTTCGAGTCCGTGTGGGGGCACCACGCTTCGTCCTCGCAGACCGCCGTGGCGTTGCGGTCAGCTTTCTTGCCGGGCGTTCAGGCCGAGGGACGATTGTCCCTGAATCAGATCGGGCCAAACCCTGACTATAGGCCCCCTTGCAGACTCACCGGGAGCTTGTAATAATCAGCTAGTTTAGAAGCGGATGCAGCGCACTATCCCGCGATCCTTTCGCATCCGGACGGGTTTGGCGTCACCAGTTCCTTTCTGCAAGAAACGGGAGGACAAAAAATTCGTATTAACCATAATAATTGTGGGAAAAAGCCAATTTTTATACGCTATGAAACTATATCTTAACTAGTAATCCCAAAGACCGTCTGTTATAAATAGAGACGAGAGCCATGCCAAAAACCCGTTGGTTAATTTTGGGTTAACAAGGAAAGTTTTTATGTCATTTCATGCCACCGCAAACGCGCGCGAAACCAAGCCGCTGGAAACAAAAGATATTCCGGTTTCGCCAGCGCCCGCTCTCAAAGAAGCCGAGGCAAAATTAGCGGCGTTGCTGGCCGAGACGCAACGCGACGAAGTCGTTTATATTTCCGGAACGCGACGAAAGGGCGAGCGGCGCGATTTTGCGTTGCAGTTGCGGTGGTTTATCGCCACCGACGCGGTTGCCTTGCTGGCCGGCTTTGTTTGTGCGTGGGGCCTTGCGGCGCTTATCAACGACGTCTTCTGGGGACGGACGACCTTTGATCCTTTGGGCAACGGTGACGTTTTGCGTCTTGGTCAATTTCTTATGATTGCCGCCGGCGTCATGCTGTGGTTCGAGCACACCGGACATTACAGCGTCCGGATGCCTTTCTGGCTGGAAGCGAAAAAGATCATCGGCGCGCTGGGAATCGCGATGATGATCGACGGGTTTCTTCAATTCGCCTCCAAACAGGATTTTTCGCGTCTGTGGCTCGTCTCAAGCTGGTTTTTCTCCGGCGTTGCCCTTATGACGCTGCGCCTGTCGTTTCGGGCCATGCGCCGCCGTCAGGGGCTCTGGCAGGTGCCGACGCTTTTGATCGGAAGCGGCCCGACGGCCGAAGATGCCCGCGCCGCTCTCAAATCAGAGCCGAGCCTCGGGTACGAAATCGTTGGGCAGATCGGGGATCTGCCCCGTATGTTCCGGTACGTCGGCGAGTCATGGGAAGAGCTTTGCGCCGCGCACGGCGCCGACTACGTCATGATTGCCCTTGACGGCCCCGATCTCGCGAAAGCCGAACTTTCCCTGGCGCAACTGATGCGGGAAAACGTGCCGTTTTCCGTTTTGCCGCCGCTCCGGCATATGCCGGTCTTCGGCATGGTGCCGCATTATTTCTTCAATCACGACGTTATGCTGATGACGCGCAGCAACGGGCTTGAGCAACCGATGCCGCGTTTCATCAAGCGCAGCTTTGACGTGATCGTGGCGGGCACCGCGCTTCTGCTGGCCGCTCCGCTTATGTTGATGATCGCGACGGTGGTCAAGATGGACGGCGGACCGGCGTTTTTCGGTCACAAGCGGCTGGGCGCAGGCGGAAAGACCTTTACCTGCCTCAAGTTCCGTTCGATGGTTTTGAACGCCGAACATGTGCTGGATCATTATCTCGAGGCAAATCCCGAAGCGAAAACCGAGTTCGTCAAATTCCAGAAATTGCGCCAAGATCCCCGGGTTACGGCCATAGGGAAGATCCTGCGCCAAATGAGCCTCGATGAACTGCCCCAGCTTCTCAACGTGCTGACAGGGGACATGAGCCTTGTCGGCCCGCGCCCGATTCTGGCGGCGGAAACGAGCCACTATCATCACGACATAGCTCTTTACTTCAAAGTCCGCCCCGGCATCACCGGCCTGTGGCAGGTGAGCGGGCGCAACAACGTTTCCTATGCCAAGCGCGTGCGCATGGACAGCTGGTACGTTCGCAACTGGTCGCTGTGGCACGACATCGCCATTTTGTGCAAAACCGTTCCCGCCTTGTTTAACCGGACGGGGGCTTATTAGAGCGTACTGTTTTGCGATCGATATTTGGAAGGTACTGGCTGCTGCCCACAACCCAACACAATAAAATGCAAAATGGCAAAGCTGGATTCCTTCCCCTAAGATTCATTATTCAGCCAAACCAAAAACATTTTTGGGCCTTGGCGGTAAAAAGAGAATAAGCATGGAAATATTTTATACGTTTGTAGGCGCAGTTACCGATTTTGGAGAAAGCAGCCTTCTTTTTGCGATTGCTACGGCTATCGCGATTTACCTGGTCTGGAGGGGAAGGTGGCGCGCCGGTCTGGTCTTCATGCTCGCCTTTCTTCTCGTCGCCGCGGGCATCGGTCTTCTGAAAATGATCTTTATCGGTTGCGCCGTGCGCTGGCTTCCCGTGGCTGTGCATTCGCCCAGCGGTCATACGGCGATGGCCGCCGTCGTTCTTGGAACGATCGCGGCTATGACAGCCAACGGAAAGCGCGGCTGGCGCCGTTACGGGCCCTTGATTCTCGCTTTGGTTCTGGTTGCGGCTATTGCGGCGACGCGCGTCATTCTGGAAGTTCACAGCGTTGCCGAGGTGGCCATCGGGTTTTTCGTGGGGGGCGGGGTGGCTGGCGGTGCCGCTTATTGCCTGCGCCGGGAAAAAGGGGCGCAGCTGGAAGGGCCCGCATTGGCGATAGCCCTCGTTTTGGCGGGGGGATTGTTTTACGGCACGCACGTTCCCGTTGAAAAATTTATCCGGAATTGGGCCGCCAGTCTGCAAACCAACTCGAGCTTTTGCCGTTTTTTTGGCGGAGATATTCACGCCGGCAAGTGATAATACATTAATAGCTATTACGGGGCCGAAGGAAATAATGCGCGTTTGTCATGTCATAGAATCCGCCGGAGGCGGGAGCGGCCGGGTCGTTCTCGGTCTGGCGCGCCATTGCAAGGACGCCGGCGACGACGTGACGGTGATTTATTCCGCCTCCCGCGCCGAACCGCAGTTTGTCAAGAATCTCGAGTCCCTTGCGGACGTGAAGAGCCTCGCCGTTACGATGCAAAGAAAAGTCGGCTGGCGGGACGCTCTAGACGCTCTGCGGCTGATGTTCGTTCTGATCCGCGAAGGGCCGTTTGACGTCATTCACAGCCACAGTTCGAAGGCCGGCGCGCTGGCGCGGAGCCTCGGCATCTTTTTGCGGCGGCCCGTCCAAGTTTACACGCCGCATGCGTTTGTGACGATGGAGCCGGGCGCCGCGCGCGCGTACGGGTTGATCGAGCGCGGGTTAAGCTGGTTGAGCGATGCCGTTATCGCCGTCTCTTCGGCCGAGGAGACGCATGCGCGCGAACAACTCGGGATTGACGGTCACCGGGTGATCACGATAGCAAACGGCATTCGCCTTGATTATCCGAAAGACCGGGAAGAGGCGCGCCGCAAAGCCGGCTTTGAAGAAAAGGCGTTTGTTGTGGGGTTCGCCGGCCGTATGACGGCGCAGAAAAATCCCGAACGCCTTGTCGCGGCGTTCGCCGCCATCGCGGAACAATCCCCGGACGCCCGGCTTGCCGTCGTCGGTTTTGGGCCGTTGCAGGCCGGGACCGAGACCGCCTTTGCTCAACGGGGCATGGCGGCAAAAGTGCATTTTTTCACAAATCACGACGCGCGGGAATTTATGCCCGGCTTCGATTGCCTGCTCTGCACGAGCGACTACGAGGGATTTCCCGTCATCTTTCTTGAGGCGCTGGCGGCAGGTGTGCCCGTGGTGACGACGCCGGTCGGCGGCGCGGTTGAGGTTGTTGGCGACGAGGAGGCGGGAACCATGACGTCCGATTTCGCGCCCGAGAGTCTGGCTGCCGCCGTTGTGAAACTCGCTTCGCTCGACGCGGACGCGCGCGAAAGCCTTCGGCAAAAGGTTCTTGAGCGCGCGAAAGCTTTTGACGTGGATGTCATGGGGCGGAAAACCCGCGCCCTTTATTCGACGTTGCTCAACAACCGGCGTTCACGGTAGGCGGGCGGGATCATGGCTTCTCCTCTCGAAAAAATCTATTTTGTGCACGAGGGCAAGGCGGCCTATCCGGAGATTAGCGCCTATCGCGATTTTTTTGCCGAACGTTTTGCGTCCGAAGAAGCCCGTTTCGAAAACCTCGCGGCGAAGCCGGATCTGGAACGTTCCATCTGCTGGCACATGATGGGCTTTTATCCGAAGCGGCCCCCGGCGGGACGGGTGATCCACGATTACCGCTCGTTGTCCGTGGGCAAACTTAGGCGTCTTAAGGACAGGATCAAAAACCGTTTCAATTGCCGTCCGGACATTCGTATTTTCCAGAACGGCGGCATGCGGGACATCATGGGCTTTTCCGGCGATGTTCCCGCGGTTTTGCTCGGCATGGGCGTTCCTTCTTTCGCGCCGGGCTTCAGGCCCGCCGTCCTGCCGGAAGCCGAATACGATTTTGCCTACATCGGCGCGATGTCGGCGGAGCGGCGCACGAGCCTCATGATCGACAGTTTTCTCCGCCGTTACGGCGGCACGAAAAGCTTTTTGCTCCTCGGCGCGCCGGATCCGGAACTCACCCGGCGCTACGGCGCTCACCCCAACGTCGTGTTTGCCGGACGCATGAGCCAGGAAGACGTTTTCCGCCGCCTTGTGCGCACGCGCTGTGCCGTGAATTATTTTCCGGTTCATTACCCGCACGCGCTGCAAACGCCGACGAAGCTTCTGGAATACGCGGCGCTCGGATTGCGCATCATCGCGAACGAACAGCCGCAATCCCGCAAGGCGGCGGAAACCTACGGCATCAAATGCCTTTGGGGCGGCGCGCAGGACCTCTTCGGGCAAGCTCCAGATAAGTTGGATTGGGACGACAATCATAATCTCGATCCTTCGCCGATGCTGTGGCCTGCCATTATCGGGCAAAGCGGCGTGGCCGGACTGATCGCTGCGCTGGAGGAGGGAACGCCATGATGCGTCTGGATTATCTCCGCCCTGTTGCGGCGCGGCGCTTCGTCCCGGCCGGGCTGGTTTGCGCATTTTTGGCGTTGGCTTCTGTTCCGGCTGCGGCCTCCGATTGGCTGTCGGTGCGGAAGCCAATCGGCGAAAGCCTCGGCTCCCAGATTGGCCTCTGGCGCACTTCGCCCGGAAACGACGAACGCACGCACACATGGGAATCCACGCCAAAGGACATGGATATGATGAAGGCGCTGGGCTTTCATTGGTTCCGTTCGGGAGCCGAATGGCAGGAACTGGAGCCCGAACTCGGCACTTTCCAATGGGACGAAGCCGACGATCTGTTCGCCGAAGCCCGTGAAAGAGGGCTTGCGATCGTCTTCACTCTTGGCGGCGGTCACCCGGCTTTCACCAAAATTGTTGAAGGCGCGCGTTACAAACGCTACGAGCCTCCCGTCACAAAAGAGGCGATCCAGGCCTTCGCCAGCTTTGCGGCGGCGGCCGTTCGCCGCTACGGCGGCGATGACGTCGTTTGGGAAATTTGGAACGAGCCGGACATGGATTGGCAGCCCAAACCCGATGCCGTCGCCTACGCCGAACTGGCAAGCGCGGTTTGCGAGGCCATCCGGCAGGTTGCGCCGCATGCAAAAGTCATCGGCCCGGCGTTTGCGAATTTTCCGGGGCTGGCGCGCGACGATATCTGGAGCGCGCCGCACAGGAATTTCGTCGCGGCGCTGCTTCGTTCGCCGGCGGGCGCCTGTCTCGACGCCATAAGCGTCCATTCCTATCAGCGCGACGGCGCGCCGCCCGAAGCGGCGTTTCACGATTATGAAGGCGCGAAAACGTTTATCGCCAAAAACACGCTGCCGGGCCGCAAAATTCTCCCGGCCGTCAGCACAGAATGGGGCTATACGACCACCAAGGTTACGCCTGAAGAGCAAGCCGCCTATGCGCTTCGCACGCATCTCGTCAATCTGCTGAGCGGAACGCCGTTGTCCCTCTGGTACGAATGGCGGGATTCGCCGCGCGATCCGGCCGATCCGGAATCGCATTACGGCCTGCTTGGCGTCGCGCGCGAGGACAAACCGGCCTACGGCGCGCTGAACGCCGTGCTCCCGAAAATCAGGGACGCCGTGATTGAAAGACGCCTTTTGGCGCCGGATCCGGACAACTTTGTTCTGCTGCTGCGGCAGCCGGATGGCCGGAAGGATTTGATAGCATGGTCGGCGCGGCAACCGTCCGGGCCCCCTCTTGCCGTCAGGGTTCAACAGGAGGACGGCTTCGGCTATTATCCTTTGTCCGGCATGCCCGCGGTGATTGAAGATGTGAAAGACGTTTCCTCGATCGCCCTCGCCGCGAGACCGCAAGCAACCAAGGCACGGAACGGGGAAGAAGGCCGATGATACGCAAGCTGTTTTTCCTTGGCCTGATGCTGATACCCTTCAGCGACGTAAAGGGGCTTTCCTTTATGGGCGAGGTCCAGAACGAGCCGTCGGCCTACGTGTTCTTGCTGGCGCTCCTTGCCGCCGCGCCGTACTTTTTGTCGTTGCCCGGAACGCAAGGCGTGCGCCGGGAATCGATGTCCGCGCTTTACCTTCTTCCGAAGATCATGTTTCTGGTGGCGGGCGTTGTCATCGTCTCGGCGGTGTCCAACTTTCCCGACATTTTGGAGACGACGTTCAAGGGCCGGGTGGCGCCGGAAAAGTTCGTCTCGGCGGCCGTGCTGGTCGCCTACGGTTTCGCGCTTTCTTTCCTTACCTATTACCTCGCGGGCGGAAGATGGCAGGATTTCATCGCCCGCCCGCTTGCGGTCAGCGTTTTCATCTGCGCCGCCTTTTCGGTTTTCGAGATCGCCTCGAACTGGTTCAACGTTGCCAACGGCGTGTACGACGTTTTGTTTTCGCTGTTTCATTCCGGCTCTCCGGCGTGGGAGTGGGATCCACGGCTGCGGTCCGTCGCTTTCGAGCCGCCCTGGTTCGGCAATTACGCGGGATTTGTCTGGCCGTGGATATTCTGGGCCTACCGTTCGGGGAAGGGAGGCGCGCGCAATTTTTATTTTGTGGCCTGGATGACGCTGAATGTGCTGATCGCGCTTTCAATGGCCCGCACGGCGTTTTTAATCGTCGGCGGGAGCCTCTTCGTGTTTTTGGCGTTGCGCTTCGTTTATTTGCCGCCGCGTCTCGAACAAGGCGATCCGCGCACGCGGCAGGCCGTTTCCATTCTTTTCGCCTGTTGCCTTGCGCTGGCGGTTTTGGCGTACATGGCCAACCTCGATTTCTTCGTTGAAACCGTGGTGGCGAGCGATTCCATCACCAACCTTTCACGCCTGTCCTCGATCGTGGCGGCGTTCGACATGTTCAAGGACAATCCGTTTCTTGGACTCGGCCTCGGCCAGTACGGGTTTCATGTACAGCGTTATCTGCCTTTCTGGGGCTATTACAGTTACGAGTTCAAACCCATGCTGACCGATCCTCTGGGTTCGTGGCCGAGCAGCTATTCGGTGTTCGCGCGTTTCGCCGCCGAGTTGGGGCTTGTGGGGCTTGTCATGTGGCTGGGCCTGTGGTTCGGGCTGACGCGGACGTTCATCCGCAATACGCTGGCTTATCAGGCCATAACCGGCCGGCTCCCGTCCGTCGTTTTCCCGCTGGTGGTGAGCTGTTTCTGCGTTCTGCTGGGCGGCCTGGCCACGGAAACCGTGCGCTTCCCGCTGATCTGGGTAACACTCGGCCTGGGGTGCCGTTATCTCGCCGAAATACGGACGGTATTTTCCGGAACAATGCCCGCCGCCGCCGTTGTGCAAAGCGCGGATGAGCAAAAAGACATAATGGCGCCGGAAGCCGGGGTTGAATCATGACGGCTTCCTTCACCTGTGAAGTTTTGACATCCGCTGCGGCCATCGCGCCGATCGCCGAGGAGTGGGAAGACCTTCACCGCCGGTGCGGGAACGGGCTTTTCGTGGGGCCGGAATTTCTGGGCCTCTGGTGGGAAACGTTGGGGCAAAAGCAGAAATGGAAGCCCTATATGGTTACGGTGAGGCAAGACGGCCGTCTGGTCGGCACCCTCGGGCTTGCAGTAAGGCGTTACTGTTGTCTGCGGATTCTGGAATGGGCCGGCAACGATCTTTTCGATTACCGTGACGTTTTGGCCGAAACGCCTGAGGTTGTCAGAGCTTTATGGGATTGCGCGCGGCGCAGCGCGGGATTCGACGTTGCTTCCATCAGGGACGTGCGCGTGGATTCGCTCAGCTATCCCGTGCTGGCGGAAACAGCCAAAAAGTCCCGGGTCCGGCAGGCCTTCGGGATCAAAATGGACAGGCCGCCGGGGGCGGACTGGACTCACGTTCTGTCGAAAAAGCAGCGCCGGAATTTTACGCGGCAGCGCAAGCGGCTGGAACAGGCCGGGTCGGTGCAGTTCGAAATCGTGCAGCGCGCCCCTGTTCCGGAGGCGGCGGTGTCGTCGCTTGTCGAACAAAAATTGGCGTGGTGCCGCCGCCGGAAGAGTTACGGCATTTTCCGCGAGGAGAACATAAAGGACATTTTTCTGCGCCTGACGACTATGGCGGCGGAACAAGGCCAGTTGTATTTGGGAACGCTGAAATGCGCGGGAAAACCGGTTGCCCATATCATGGGGTTCATTGATCGCGGAATTCTTTACAGCTACACGAAAACCTACGACGAAGAATGGGCGGATTACTCGCCGGGACTTCAGGCTTTGGTCGAAACGATCAAGTGGGCCGCCGAAAACGATATCCATGAATATGATTTCATGCGCGGCGAAGAGGATTACAAGCAGCGTTTTGCGAACAACGCAAACGAACTGAACTCTTTTGTGTTTTCCCGCACTTTCTGCGGATGGTGGTGCGCGGAGGCCCTTTTGCTCTGCAGGCGCATGCAGCGTTTCGTCAAGGACGGCCGCGCGTGGCTGCAGTCTGCGAGAAATTTAAGCGCCGCATCATCGCATGAAGGCGAAAGGGACCCGTCCGAAGAGCAGGGCAAATCCGGGTTTTGGGAAACGCTCCGGCAAGACGTTATGGCCATGCCGGAATCCGCGGATGACCGAAAGGGAAGATGGCTGGTGGCGAAACACATTTTGGGACGAAGGCTTCTGCCGGTCTTTCTCTACCGTCTGTCGGCGTTATGCTGGCGGAACGGCGGGTGGCAAAAGAAGCTGGCAAGGATACTCTGGCGGTTGAACGTGTTTATCAACGCATGCGATATCGATCCGGCGGCGAGCATCGGCGGGGGCTTGTGTCTTCCCCC
>JAQUPC010000019.1 GCA_028716765.1 Alphaproteobacteria bacterium
CGGGCTCGGGTTTTATCCTACTTACCGGAAATCTTATAAAAACCCGCATCAGGAAGCGGCGCTCCTGTTTTTCGTGTTTTCCCTCACAAATCTGATGAGGCTTTACTCCGTAGAACACTATTCTCTTACGACAACCCTTTATCCTGCGGCGCTTGCCGTCTTAAATCTGTCTCTTGTCTTGATGTTGATCTGGCGGCGCAAGCTCGTAGCGGCCACGCGATGATCGGCGCCGTTTCGCACAAGGAAGCTCTCGGCCTTTTATCCATCGCCCTGTTTATCGTGGGGTACAGCCGCTATTTCTGGCACATCTTCAAGGGGCAAACGAAACCGCACGCCTTCTCGTGGTTGGTATGGGGGATCATCACGGCCATCGCGTTTTTTGCCCAGAACAGCGACAACGCCGGGCCGGGAGCGTGGACGACCGGGTTCGGCGCCGTTGTTTACTTCGTCATCGCCGGATTGGCGCTGTTCCGGGGCGAAAGGGACATCAAGCGAAGCGACTGGCTGGCGTTTACCGGGGCGTTGGCCGCCATTCCGCTCTGGTATCTTACCGGCGACCCCCTCAGCGCGGTGGTTTTGATCGCGATAATCGAAACGCTGGCGTTTTTCCCGACGATACGGAAATCCTACGCCAAGCCCCACGAAGAAACCCTGTTTATGTACACCATGGAAATCCTGCGGTTTGTCCCGGCCATTTTCGCGCTGGAACATTACTCGGCCGTAACCCTGATCAATCCTTTGTACACGATCGTTCTCAACGGCGCGTTTATCGTCATGGCGCTCTGGCGCCGCGCTGCGCTGGCGCGGGAAACTAGGGCGGCGGCAGGCGAATAGCATCAAAAAACGCCGGCCCAAGAATGCCCAACAAACATCACAAAAAAGACTTGTTGCGTTAACCGGGCTTTCATTTTGTCGCGCTATAACTGGAAGGTGGGCAAAAAAAGCTCCGCGGGAAACGGACAACATGATAAGCAAGGAAGCGTGGGGCTATTTGTCGCTGGCGGTGTCCGTGGCCGGCTACATCCCGTATTTCCGGGCTATATTAAACGGGCGGTGCAAGCCGCACGTTTTTTCGTGGGTCATCTGGGCGTGGGCGGCAAGCTTTTTGTTCGTGGCGCAATGCCATCGCGGCGCGGGCGCGGGCGCGTGGGTGACGGGATTGACGGCGCTGGCCTGCCTTGCGATCGCCGTCCTGGCGCTGAAATACGGGGAAAAGCGCATTACGCAAAGCGACGAAGTCATGTTCGGGTTTTCGCTGGCGGCGATGCCGCTATGGATCATCACGGACCGCCCGCTGTGGTCGGTGATCCTGCTGGTCGGCATTTGCGCGTTCGGCTTTTTCCCGACGTTGCGTAAATCGTACGGCCAGCCGCACGAGGAACTCATCTTTTTCTACGCTTCGTGCGCGCTGAAATCCCTGCTGGGCCTACTGGCGCTGGAAAACTACGTCACGGCCACGGCGCTGTATCCGCTTTACGGCGTGATCGCGAACGGCGCGTTTGTGGGCCTGCTGTTTTGGCGCCGCGGAGCCTTGGCGGCGCAAACGGGCGCGGCGTATGCGCCGGACCCTGCCCTGGCCGTTGCTACAAAATAAACTTTGACAGATCGACGTTTTTGGCGAAATCGGCAAGGCGGCCCTTGACGTAGGCCGCGTCAATCAAAACAGTTTCGCCCTGTTTTTCGCCGGCCTCGAAGCTGATGTCTTCGAGCAGCTTTTCCAATAGCGTATGCAAGCGCCGCGCGCCGATGTTCTCGACGCTGGCGTTGACCTCCGCTGTCAGGCGCGCCAGTTCATCGATGGCGTCCGGCGTAAAGTCGAGCGTCACGCCTTCCGTGGCCATAAGCGCCCTGTACTGCTTGATAAGGCTCGCCTCGGGCTCGGTCAGAATGCGCCGGAAATCGTCCTGCGTCAGGGCCTGCAGCTCGACGCGGATTGGCAGCCTCCCCTGCAGCTCGGGCAGCAAATCGGACGGCTTCGCCATGTGGAAAGCGCCGGAGGCGATGAATAAAATGTGATCGGTGCGAACCGAACCGTATTTGGTGGAAACGATCGTGCCTTCCATAAGCGGCAGCAAATCGCGCTGCACGCCTTCGCGGCTCACGTCGCCCCCGCCGCGGTAATCGCTGCGCGCGGCGATCTTGTCGATCTCGTCGACGAACACGATGCCGTTTTGCTCGGCGTTGCCGATGGCCTCGGCCGTGACCTTGTCCTGGTCCAGAAGCTTGTCGGATTCCTCCGCGAGCAAAACGCCGCGCGCCTCTTTCACGGGCAGCTTGCGCGCCTTGATGCGTCCGCCAAACGCCTTGCCGAAGATGTCGCCCAGATTGACCATGCCCATCTGTGCGCCCGGCATGCCGGGGATGTCGAACGTCGGCATGCCGGCGGTTGAGTTGTCCTGAACCTGAATTTCAACCTCGCGCTCGTCCAGCTCGCCGCTTTGCAGCATGTGGCGGAATTTCACGCGCGTTTCCGGCGTCGCGCTCTCGCCGACGAGCGCGTCAAGCAGGCGCTCTTCGGCGCGCCCCTCGGCCTTGGCCGTCACGTCCTTGCGAAACCTTTCCCTGGTTTGGTTTACGGAAATCTCGATCAGGTCGCGGATGATCTGCTCCACGTCGCGTCCGACGTAACCGACCTCGGTAAACTTCGTCGCCTCGACTTTCAAAAACGGCGCTTCGGCAAGCTTCGCAAGCCGCCGCGCGATTTCGGTTTTGCCGACGCCCGTCGGCCCGATCATCAGGATGTTTTTGGGCAGCACCTCTTCGCGCAGCGCTTCCGGCAATTGCTGGCGTCGCCAGCGGTTGCGCAGCGCGATGGCGACGGCGCGCTTGGCGTCGTTCTGGCCGACGATGTGGCGATCAAGCTCGGCCACGGTTTCGCGGGGGGAGAAATGGGTCATTTTATATTCCGGTCAATTGTTGTTAAGGGGATCAGGGATCGGGGATCGGGAAAAGCGCTTGTCCACCCCCGATCTCTAACCCCTGATCCCTAGATTGTTTCCACCGTCACGTTCGTGTTCGTGTACACGCAAATTCCGGCGGCGATGTCTATGGCTTTGCGGGCGATGGCCTCGGCGTCCATTCCGGGCATATCCATAAGCGCGCGCGCGGCCGCCAGCGCAAAAGGCCCGCCCGAGCCGATGCCGATAAGCCCGTCCTCGGGCTCGAGAACGTCGCCCGTGCCGGAAAGGATAAGGCAGGTATTTTTGTCGGCCACGGCCATCATGGCCTCGAGACGGCGCAGATAGCGGTCCGTGCGCCAGTCCTTCGCCATTTCGACGCAGGCGCGCATCAATTGGCCGGGGTGCTTTTCCAGCTTGGATTCAAGGCGCTCGAACAGCGCAAAGGCGTCGGCCGTCGCGCCTGCAAACCCGGCGATAACCTCGGCGCCGGAGGCCCCGGACTTCAAGCGCCGCACCTTGCGCGCGTTGCCTTTCAAAATGGTCTGGCCGAACGAAACCTGTCCGTCGCCCGCGATGACGGTCTTGCTGTCTTTGCGCACGGCGATAATCGTCGTGCCGCGCCATCCGGGGGAAGGGGTTTCGTTGCCGGCATCAGCCATGGAAAGCCTTTCTTCGTAAAGAGGTTCCACGTAAAAGTGGGGACTAAGGCCGCGTTTGGCAAGAGGCAAGGAAGACGGGTTGCGGGATACGGGGCACGGGAAGGGCGGCTCGGTTGTCTTGTGAAAACCTTCTTAAATTATTAAGCTCTTTTCCCGTATCCCATATCCCTAACCCCGAGTCCCGCCATGGCCTACGACCCCAACAATGTCTTCGCGCGCATTCTGCGGAGCGAAATCCCGTGCGACAAGGTTTTCGAAGACGGCTTCGCGCTGGCGTTCAACGATCTGCATCCGCAAGCGCCGGTGCACGTGCTTGTGATCCCGAAAGGCCCTTATGTGGACCAGCAGGATTTCGCCGCCAACGCAAGCGACGCCGAGATTGCCGGATTTTACCGCGCTATCGCCAAAGTCATCACGATGACGAACGTGAGCGCTTCGGGCTATCGCCTGATTTCCAACAGCGGCGCGAACGGCGGACAGGAAGTGCCGCACTACCACGTCCATGTTCTCGGCGGCCGCGCGTTGGGGCCGATGCTGTCGCGGAAATAAAAAAAGGCACGCCCCCCGGCGCGCGCAGGCCCCGATGAAAAATTCGTTCAGCGCTTATTTAACAAGACGCAACGCAAGCGGTGTGCGAAGAAGTTTTGCGCCGGGCCGCTGTGGCCAAAGGCCTAAAGTTTCTCTCTTCAGCTCCTGCGGAGACAAACGGCGAGGGGGGCTGAATAAAGCCGCCGTTTCGCAACCAAGCGCCACTAGCGTTAACGGGGGGGCCGGGTATGCCATTTTTGCCTCCATCACCAATAAACTCAGGTACAATCCCATTAAAGCGCGAAAGAATTAAATTGGCGTTAATTGCGAACATATTGAACAATAACAAAATTTATAGTTTCACGCATCTTGCGAAACAAAATTTCGTGTTTTCGTTAAGTCTTTAGAAAGGCTGTTTCTATACATTTCTCGCCCCCTTTGGCCAAATCGGCCCTTGCCGCCGCATTTCTTCCCCCCCATAGTGGCCGCATGCTGAGTTCCCGGCAACTTTTCGACGCCCTTGCCTGGCAGGTAGACGCCGGAGCCGACGAGGCTGTCGGCCGGCTGCCGGGGCTGGCTCGTTGGGGAACAAGCGCGCCGGCAAGAGGCCCGCAAAACAAACCCGCGCCGCCGCAATCAACGTATGAGGCCCCTGCCGTTTCCGCCGTTACGGCATCGTCGATCGAGACGCTGCGCGAGGAACTGGCCCGCTTCGAGGGCTGCGCCCTTAAGCACACGGCCATGAACCTCGTTTTTGCTGACGGCAACCCGGCGGCCCCCGTCATGCTCATAGGAGAAGCGCCGGGCGAGGACGAAGACCGGCAGGGCGTGCCGTTCGTCGGCACCAGCGGCAAGCTGCTCGACCGGATGCTGGCCACGATCGGGCTGGACCGGTCCAGCGTCTATATCAGCAACATCCTGTTCTGGCGGCCGCCGGGCAACCGCTCGCCGACGGAGGCGGAAATCGCCGCATGCTTGCCGTTCGCCGAGCGGCACATCGCGCTTGTGCAGCCGCAGATCCTCGTCTTGCTTGGCGGCGTGGCCGCGAAAAGCCTGTTGCGCACCAAGGACGGCATAACCCGCCTCCGGGGGCGCTGGACGGACTACACCCCGCACATTGGCCGGGTGGATACGCCGCCTGTCCGGTGCTTGCCGTTTTACCACCCAGCCTATCTGCTGCGTCAGCCGGGGGCCAAGCGGCAGGCGTGGAACGATCTTTTGTTGCTAAAAAAAGGCATTGAGGAAGCTAACGTTTTGAAAAAGAAAGACTAATTATAAACACAACGAAATAACCCCGTTTTCTGCTTGCCACTTCCCCAAAAAAACTGCTAGTGGGGCCGCCGGATGAACATACTGAGGACTTCAAGGCGAAGCCTCGTCACTATGGCAAGACTGGCCCTTGTGGCGACCGTAAGTACAGGCATCGCGGTAACACTTCACGTCAGCGCAACGAATACTTCGTTTCTCTCGCCGGAAACGAAAACGTATTCGCTTGAACTTTCGCTGCCGCTATCAGACACGCTTCTCGCCAGAGAGCCCGCGGCTATGGACATTGCCATGGGCGCGCTTTCGCCGAACAACGCCGTGCGCTACAGGGCCATTTTTGCGGCCCAGAAAAAGGGCGACTGGCTCAAGGCCGACTGGCTGTTGCCTACCCTGACCGACAATCGCCTTTTGGGCCACGTGCTGGCCGACCGTTATCAACGCGGCCGGGGGAAGCCCGAAGAGCTAAGGGCGTGGCTGAAAGCCTATGGGGATCTTCCCGAAGCCGAAACGATCTATGCGGCGGCCAGACGCCAATCGCAGAAAAACGCGGCTGCGCTTCCGGTTCCCGGAAAAAGAGACGTTCCCGCCGCCGGATACGAACCTGACAGCGGCGCCGATTTCGCCGTCGAAATTAAAACGGACATCCTGCCGCAGGGAACGCGCGCCGGCGATCTGGCGAACGCCATTAACCATGCCTTGCGCCGTAACGATCCGACAGCGGCGCGCGATCTCCTTGTCGCCGCCCAGGGGAAAGAGCCGCTTGCCGGCACGGTGGCGGCGGATGCCGAAGCCGCGATCGCCGCCAGCTTTTTCTATATGGGCGAGCGCGAGCAGGCGCACGCTTTAGCCGGAGCTGCCGCCGATGCCCGGCAGCCGCTCGGTTTGTGGATACAGGGGCTGATCGCGTGGGAGCAAAGCGACTATGCCCTGGCCGCCAAAAGCTTCATGAAACTGGCGAGTCACCCGGCGATTGACGCGGGGAACCGCGCCGCCGCGCATTTCTGGGCTTACCGCGCCCTGACGCGCGGTCACGATCCCAAAGCGGCCCGCCGTGAGCTGGAACTGGCCGCAAGCCAACCGCCGAGTTTTTATGGAATTCTCGCTGCGCAGCTCGTTAATCCCGGCTCCGGCGATTCAGGCGGTTCCGAAGAAGAAAACCCGGGGTGGAACGCCGAAACGAGGATGATATTGTCTTCGACGCCTGCCGGATGGCGGGCTCTGGCCTTGATTCAGGCCGGCGAGCCTGCTTTGGCGGAAGCCGAGCTGCGCCGCTTGAACCCGCAAAGCCGCGCCGGCCTATCGCGTGCCATGCTGGCGCTGGCGCAGTTCGTCCCGATGCCCGGCCTTGTTCACAAGATCGCCGGATCTTCGGAAGAAACCAGCGGCCTGTCGCGCGCGGCGCAGCTTTATTCGCTGCCTTCATGGAGCCCGCAAAACGGATTTGAGGTCGACCGCGCCCTGATCTATGCGCTGGCGCGGCACGAATCGCGTTTCGACCCGGACGCTATCAGCGTTCGCGGCGCGCGCGGCCTTTTGCAAATCATGCCGGCGACGGCGAAGACCATGGACGGCCGCGCGCAGGAACAGCAGGCCGCCAAACTGTTCGATCCCGAATACAATCTTACGCTCGGGCAAAAATACGTGCGCCATCTCACCGATCAGCCGCGGATCGGCAACAACCTCCTTCTTTTGCTGGCGGCCTACAACACCGGCCCCGGCAAGGTGACCCGCTGGGTGGAAACAAGCGAAATGAGGCTGGGCAAAAAAGCGCCGGACCCCCTTCTGTTCGTGGAAAGCATGCCCCAACGCGAAACACGGCAATATGTGGCCCGCGTTATGGTCCATTACTGGGCCTACCGGACGCGCCTTGGCGAGCCCCTGACCTCCTTGCGGCAGCTGGCCGAAGGCAAATGGCCCCGGCTGGCCCCCGTAGAAGCGAAAGACATACGGCAGGCTGAATCGGCCCAGCCCGGCAAGGCCATCAAGGTCGCCAGGAATTAGGGCCTGTACTTTTTCTTGGCGACCCGCAAAGACATGCCTGCGACACCTGAACAGCTTTTCTCTTTTTTCGATCAACTCGGCATCGCGCACCGCACGGTGAGCCACCCGCCGCTTTTTACGGTGGAGGACGGCCGCGGCTGGCACGATAAAATTCCCGGCCTGCACTGCAAGAATCTTTTTTTGAAAGACAAGAAGGGCGGCGTATGGCTCGTCGTGATGCCGGGCGACAAACGCGCCAATCTCGCGCAACTTGAAAAGCGACTCGGCGCCCCGCGCTTTTCCTTCGGCAAGCCGGAGCTGCTCAAGGAGGTTCTTGGCATCACGCCGGGTGCCGTCACGCCGTTTGCGCTCATGAACGATGCGGCCCGGCGGGTGGCGGTGGTGCTGGACGCGGACATGATGAGCCGTGAAATTATTAACTTTCACCCTCTTCGCAACGATGCCTCGACGGCCATCGCGCCCGCTGATTTATTGTTATTTATCAAGGAACTAGGCTATAGGCCCGTGATAGCCGACTGCGGCGAATAAACAAAAAACGCTCATGAAAGTATTGCGATGATGGCAGAGCGCGCCAGCCTTGATGTAATATGCGGCCAGATAAAATATATCGCCGATCATTTGAATTAAGGGGATTTGAAATATGCGTAAACTATTTCGTCAGGCTCAGCGTGCGCTGTGTGTGCCTTTGCTGTTGGCTACATTAGCCTCGGGTTGTGCCACGACGTCCCCCATGTCTCCGGAAGCCATGAGGCAAGAGCGATTTGCGGCCCAGGCTTTTGAGGCGGCACAGGCAGACAATGCCCGGAACGTAGCCCATTATCCCTGGCTAACCGATATTGCTCCGCCCCTCTTTAACCACAACGGTTTTGAAGTCCAGGTTTTTGGACAAGGCAAGGGGAGGGAAGATCTAAACACACTAAACCCGTTTAATGGCGTTTATCGTTCATGGTCCGCGCCAAACGACAACTGCGCGTATTTTTCGCTTTCGCTGACGTGGAACAAAAAAGGGGTCATGCAATCCTGTTCAGGAAAAATCTATAATAATGTGGTCTATGGATTCAGGGCCGAATCCAGCGAACAGGACAGAAAGACCGAAATCACGAACGACTCCAATTCCTATCTTGGACAATCGCTGCTTCAAGTCTGTACGCGTGCGGCCATTTACGCCGGTTCGTTCATGCGGCGGTCCCCGTTTTTTCCAAGGCTTGGATACTAGGGTCTATACGTTATATTACCCCCGTTTTTCCTAGAGTTTTGCGTCGTTTAAAAGCGCCCCCGGTCATTGCGCTTGTGCGCCATGAGTGCTACTTAAAAGGCCTTGGAAAAACATATAAAAAGGCCTGAAAATTCATGTCCGATCCTGTTGGTAAAAACGCGCCGAACGGCGGCGATTACGGCGCCGAGTCCATTACCGTTTTGCGCGGTCTCGAAGCCGTGCGGAAACGCCCCGGCATGTACATCGGCGACACCGACGACGGCTCGGGCCTGCATCACATGGTCTACGAAGTGGTCGACAACGCCGTCGACGAGTCGCTGGCGGGCCATTGCACGCAGATCGACGTGGTTTTGAACGCCGACGGCTCTTGCACGGTCCGCGACAACGGGCGCGGCATACCGGTCGACATCCACGCCGAGGAAGGCATCTCCGCCGCCGAGGTCGTGATGACCCAGCTTCACGCGGGCGGCAAGTTCAACCAGAACTCGTACAAGGTCTCGGGCGGCTTGCACGGCGTCGGCGTCTCGGTCGTCAACGCGCTGTCGGAGCGGCTCGATCTGCGCGTTTGGCGCCAGGGCTCCGAATGGTTCATGCGCTTCAAGGACGGCGCCGCCGAAGCCCCGCTCAAGGAAGCCGGCAAGTCCGGCCAAACAGGGACGGAAGTGACCTTCCTTCCTTCCCGGGACGTTTTCACCCAGACCGAATTCGATTTCACGCGGCTCGAGCATCGCCTGCGCGAACTGGCGTTTCTCAACTCCGGCGTGAACCTTGTGTTGACCGACGCGCGCGGCGTGGAGCCGAAAACCTCCCGGCTGCATTACGAGGGCGGCCTGAAAGAGTTTATCGCCTATCTTGACCGCTCGAAGGTCGCGCTGCACGCGCCCGTGATCGCGGCCCGCAAGGAACAGGACGAAACCACGGTCGAATGCGCGATGCAATGGAACGACAGCTATCACGAAACGATGCTGTGCTTCACCAACAACATTCCGCAAAAAGACGGCGGCACGCACCTCGCCGGCTTCCGCGCCGCGCTGACGCGTACCGTCAACCAGTACGCGGAATCGAGCGGCATCGCGAAAAAGGAAAAAGTGGCGCTGTCGGGCGAAGACATGCGCGAAGGCCTGACGTGCGTGCTGTCGGTCAAGGTGCCCGACCCCAAGTTTTCGTCGCAGACCAAGGAAAAGCTGGTTTCGTCCGAGGTCAAGCCGGTGGTGGAGTCCATCATCGGCGAAATGCTGACGACGTGGTTCGAGGAGCATCCGGCCGAGGCGAAAAAAATCGTCGGCAAGGTCGTCGAAGCCGCCGCCGCGCGCGAAGCGGCGCGCAAGGCGCGCGAACTTACGCGCCGCAAGGGGGCGCTCGACCCCACCTCGCTGCCCGGCAAGCTGGCGGATTGCCAGGAGCGCGATCCGGCGAAATCCGAAATTTTCATCGTCGAGGGCGACTCGGCCGGAGGCTCGGCGAAACAGGGCCGCTCGCGCCGGTCCCAGGCCATCCTTCCGCTGCGCGGCAAGATACTGAACGTCGAGCGCGCGCGCTTCGACAAGATGCTGTCGTCGGCCGAAATCGGCACGCTCATCACGGCCATCGGCTGCGGCGTGGGGCGCGAGGAGTTTGATCCTTCCAAGGCGCGTTATCACAAGATCATCATCATGACGGACGCTGACGTCGACGGCAGCCATATCCGCACGCTTCTGCTGACGTTTTTCTTCCGCCAGATGCCGGAGCTTATCGAGCGCGGCTATCTCTACATCGCCCAGCCGCCGCTCTACCGGATCAAAAAGGGCCACAGCAAGGAACGCTATCTGAAAGACGACCGTGCGCTGGAGAACGACTTGATCGCGATGGGCCTCGAGGGCGCCGTGGTGACTCTGCACGATGGCACGATGCTCCAGGGCGATTCCCTGCGCGCCGTTGTCGAACAATCGCGTACAATGAAAAACGCCATTCAGGCCCTGAACCGCAAGGTCGGGCAGCAGGCGATCGTGGAGCAGGCGGCCATCGCCGGCGCGCTCGGCGTGGGGTTGACGGTCGACGCCAGCAAGGCGCAGGAAGCGGCGGCCTACGTGGCGAAAAGGCTGGACGCGCTTTTGCCGCCGAAAGAGCGCGGCTGGACGGGCGCGGCGGCGAACAACGGCGGCTTGATGTTTACGCGCACGCGGCGCGGCGTGACCAACCGCTTTACGCTCGATGCCGATACGCTGCGCTCGGCCGAAGCGCGGCGGCTGGACGGCATGACGGCCGAGCTGCAGAACTGGTTCAGCGCGCCCGCGAAGTTTGTCATGAACGACAAGCCGGCCGTGCCGCTTGCGGGCCCGGCGGCCCTTGTCGACGCCATCATGGAACACGGGCGGCAGGGCTTGACCATCCAGCGCTACAAAGGCCTCGGGGAAATGAACCCCGATCAGTTGTGGGACACAACGCTGAACCCCGAAACGCGTTCGCTGCTGCAGGTCAGGGTCCATCAGGCCGACGTGGCGGAGCAGGTGTTCTCCACGCTGATGGGCGACGTGGTCGAACCGCGCCGCGACTTCATCGTCGAAAACGCTCTTAACGTGACGAACATCGACGCCTAAGGCATCTAGCGGCTGAACACGAACGGTAGGCCGCCGCTGTCGTTCCGGTCGTCCAGAAACGCGATTTTCCCCTCGGCGAGTCTGGCCGCCAGTTCCGCCAGCAAGGCGGGCAGCTGGGCGTAGTTTTTGCTAAAGACGCGCCGCTCAACGCTTGCGTTCTTGCGCAAAAGCCTTGCCCGGTCTTCCGGCGAGAGCCAGCGCAACAGAAAGCGCCGGTGGCCGCCGGTCCACGCGGTCGCGATGGCAAATCCCTGATCCAGAAAGCGCAGCCAGCTCAGCGTGTTTTGTTCGGCGGCCTGCGCGAACAGATGGGCGCAACCGCGCTGCGCCGCCCTGTCGATCGCGGCTTGCAGCAGGAGGCGCGAAAAGCCGCGCCCCATATAGGCGCCCTGAAGCCCCATAGCCTGAATGACGCCGACGCTCCCCTTGCGGTATTTTTTCGCCAACCGGCCTTCCGTATCCGGAAACGTGACGCGGCCCGCCGCGCGCGCGGCGGCGAAGGAGTCTTCCCACACGAGCGCCATCGAGCCGGCCAGCTCGCCGTCCGCGAACGCGCCGAACAGGATCCCGTTTTTGCCGTTCAACAAATCCCGGAAATATTCCGGCGGTTTGGGCAAAAGAAAGTGCCGCCGGCTTTCCGGCATTTCGGCGCGGACCTTTTCATGCAGGGCCGTCACGGTCTCAAGCCAGATTTCGCCGGAAAGAACGCCGACGCCGTTTGTGGGAAGGGGTGAAGCCAAAGACGCTTTTTTCGTCCCCGTCGAAAGGGGTGTCATGTCCATGTTTGTTTATCCAAAAGAGAAAAATTGTTTGGTCAAGGCAAGGCGCTGGCGCCGGCGCTTTAAGCGCCGGTCCGGCAACGTCGTCGCAAGAGGTGAACCAAACGCTTCCGCACGCGTTTCTCCTTCGGAAACAGACAGGCCTTGAATGTAAGGGCTGTTGCCTTCCGCCTCAATTCTTTTTTTCGCGGGTTTTGGTTAATAGCCCTTCAGGCCGCCGTGATCAGCGTGCCGAAGCCCTTGCGCGTCATGAGCTCGCCGAGCAGCGCCCAGCGCTGGTGCGCGTCGATGATGACCACGCCGCCGACGCCGGACTCGAGCGCGTTGAGGGCGCTTTCCACCTTGGGGATCATGCCGCCTGTGATGACGCCGCTTTTGATCAGGCCGTGCGCGTCCTCGGGCGTCAGCCGCGTGATCAGATTTTTATCCGCGCTGCACACGCCCGCGACGTTGGTCGCAAGGACAAGGCGGCGGGCCTTCAGCGCCATCGCCACGGCCATGGCAAAATCGTCGGCGTTGATGTTGGCGTCGTGCCCGTCCGGACCCTCGCCGACCGAGTTCAGCAAAACGATTTCGCCTTTTTCCAGATGCCGCCCGAGGCGGCGCGCGTCGACGCTGTCCGGCATGCCGGTGCGGTCGCCGGGACTGTCTTTCAAAAGCGGGCGCGCCTTGACGAACCGCCCGCCCGCGAGGGCAGCGGTGAAAACGGCGCACCCGGCGTTCTCAAGTTCCGCCGCGATGCTTTCGCTGATCTCGCCCATCGTGCGCGCCACCACCGCCATCATGGCGGGGCTGGTCAGGCGGCGGCCGTCCGGGCCTTTGGCGACGGCGAGGCCTTCGGCGGCCAGCGCGCGGTCGATCTGCGGCCCGCCGCCGTGCACGAGCACGATGCGGACGTGGCGGCTTTGCAAAAACGCGAGCTGCGCCGCGAGCGCGCCGAGAAAGTCCGGGTCTTCGTCGATCGAGTTGCCGCCGATCTTGATGACGACGGTTTGCCCGGCATAGGCGGCGAGCTCGTCCATCATTTCGGCGATGTGGTAGAGGGAAGGGCTTTCTTTGGTCATGGCGGACGTGGTTTAAAAAAGGGTGCGTAAGGCGGAGTAAGTCATTTTGCGGCCCAAGACAAGCGGCCTTTTTCCGCAAGGAAGAGCGTGGTAAGAACGGCTCAGGTTTTTAACGGCGGAGCGGGCAAGACATGAACAAGATTAACGTCGCCATACTGGGGGCCAGCGGTTACACGGGCGCGGAACTGCTGCGCCTTTTGCTGCCGCACCCCTTCGTCCGTATCGCGGCCTTGACCGCCGAGCGCAACGCCGGGCTGCCGGTGGCCGCCGTGCTGCCGCATCTGGCGGGGCGGGGCTTGCCCGATCTCTGCCGCATCGGCGAGGTGGATTTCGGCAAGGCCGATTTCGTTTTCTGCGCCTTGCCGCACGGCACGACGCAGGACGTGATCGCCAAACTGCCTCTGAACGTTCGCGTCGTCGACCTGTCGGCGGATTTCCGCTTTGCCGACGTCAAGGTATATGAAAAATGGTACGGCCAGCCGCACCGCGCGCCGCAGCTTCAGGCCGAGGCCGTTTACGGCCTGACGGAGTTCGAGCGGGCGAGGGTGAAGGGCGCGCGGCTCGTCGCCAACCCCGGCTGCTACCCGACGGCGGCGCAATTGCCGCTTGTGCCGCTCGTGCGCGTGGGGCTGATCGAGGCGGACGGCATCATCATCGACGCCAAGTCCGGCGCAAGCGGCGCGGGGCGCGCAGAAAAGCTTGGCAATTTGTTCAGCGAAGTGGCCGAGGGATTCCAGGCCTACGGCGTAGCCACGCACCGTCACACGCCGGAGATCGAACAGGGATTGGGCGCGCCGGCCGGAAAAGACGTTCTCGTCAACTTCACGCCGCACCTTTTGCCCATGAACCGCGGCATTTTCGAAAGCATCTACGTGAAGCTGGCGAAGGGCGCGGATGCGGCGGCCGTTCGCGCGGCGTGGCAAAAGGCGTATGAGGGCGAGCCGTTCGTGCAGGTTTTGAACGAGGGCCATTTGCCCTCCACGCGGCAGGTGCGCGGCACGAACGTGTGCCAGATGAACGTGGTGGCCGACCGCCTGCCGGGCCGCGCGATTATCCTCTCGGCGATCGACAACCTCGTCAAAGGCGCCTCGGGCCAGGCGGTTCAGAACATGAACGTCATGTTCGGGTTTGACGAAATCACCGGTTTGCAACAAACGGCGATGTTTCCGTAGGCGATTGCCAAAAAGAATAAGAATGATTAGGTTGGCGTCATCCCCGCGAAAGCGGGGATCCAGCGGCGAGCGTCTGCGAGCCGCATGGCTTATATCGCCGCAGACGCGGCTTTTGCTGGATTCCCGCTTTCGCGGGAATGACACAAGAGGTTGGTTGCGCGGGTGTAGCTCAATGGTAGAGCAGAAGCTTCCCAAGCTTACGACGAGGGTTCGATTCCCTTCACCCGCTCCAGTTTTCGCGAACGGATCTCATAAAGAAATGTTTTCATGAAACTTCTTCCGCAAATTGCTCTTGTCGTTCTTCTCTCCATCGCTACAACGGCGGTAACGGCCCGGTTTCTTGGCAGTAAAGAAGGGGCGCAATCCGTAAAAGAAACCGCGTATGATCGCGTGATGCGGACCGGCGTCCTGCGCTGCGGCTATGCCGATTTTCCCCCCTATCTTTTCACCAAGGATCCGACGTCCGGCAAAAGGACGGGCATTTTCGTCGAAACAACGGAGGCCGTGGCGGACAAACTCGGCCTGAAAGTAGAATGGGCCGAAGACACCGGATGGGGCAATCTGGTGGAAAGCTTGCGCACGCATCGCGTCGACGCCTTTTGCGCCGGGAAATGGCGCGATGCGCATCGCGGCCGCTACATCGCCTACGGCATGCCGCTGTTTTACATGTCGGTGTATCCATACGTTCGCGTCAACGACCACCGCTTCGACAAGGACCTGTCCGCGATCAACAGCCCGGAGGCGCGCATCTCGGCGATGGACGGCGAAATGTCCGACCTTATCGCCAAGCAGCATTTTCCTAAGGCTACAGCGGTGTCGGTGCCGGAACTTGGCCAGATTACCGATATTTTCCTTCATGTCGCCAACAACAAGGCCGACGTCGTGTTCAACGACTCGGCCATTGCCGACGCCTTCATAAAGGCCAACCCCGGCAAGCTGCGCCGCGCGCAGGACGCGCCCTATCAGGTTTTCCCGACCTCGCTGGTCGTCGATTTGCACGAAAGGGCGCTTCTTGACATGCTCGACAGCGCCGTCGTTGAGCTGGAGCACAGCGGCGCTATCGACGCGATCGTCGCCAAATACACCAAAGACCCGAAGGTGTTGCTGCGTTTGGCGAAGCCGTACCGGGAACAATGAACACGCTTAAGCCGAAGGAGACGCTCGTGATCCGCCAAATATTTTTTGTCGCGCTATTCCTGTTTTCAAGCGCGGCCTTGCGAGCCCACGCGGAAACCGACGCGATTTACGGTAAAGTCATGAAGACGCAAACGATCAATTGCGGCTATGCCGAATGGCCGCCGTTTTTAACCGTCGATCCTAACACAAAACAAGTCTCCGGCATTATGCGCGACATATGGGATTTGGTCGGGAAAAGACTGGACCTCAAAATCGAATGGAAAACTCTTATGGGTTGGGGCGATATTATCGAAGCCGTCCGAGCCAATAAAGTCGATGTATTTTGCGTCGGGATATGGCCGGATACGGGGCGAACCAAAAACCTGCTCCTTTCTCGTCCCGTTTTTTACAATGCCCTTTATCTTTATTCGCGCGCCGGCGATATGCGCTTCGACAACAACTATGAAAAGCTGAACGATCCGGCCTACACCGTTGTGGGGCAGGAAGGCGATTTTACCGCCACTATTTTTAACGTAAAGTTTCCTCGGGCACGAACGGCCCGTGTGACTCCGATGGCGCAACAGGGGGAAATGCCGCTCAATGTCATAAGCAAAAAAGGCGACGTGACGTTGATGGACGTTCCTTTTGCCAACGAATATTCCAAAGCCAATCCCGGCAAAATTCGGAAAGTCAAAGGGGCGCCCCTGACGCTTATTCCCGTCGTATTGCCTTTGGCGGTCGGAGAATATCATTTTAAAAGTATGATCGACACGGCCCTCAACGATTTAATCAATGACGGCACGATTGCCGCGCTTATCCGTAAATATCAGGCGCAGGAAACCTACGCGCCTGAGCCGGACGTTAAAATCCCGGCGCTGGCGACGGGAACGCAGCCATAAAATTCTCTATCTAAAACACCCACCCCGGCCTTGCCGTAAATCCCGCCGCCTTTTCCAGCGCCGAGGCGGCCTTGAGCAGCGTCGTTTCGTCAAACATCTTGCCGGCCAGCTTCGGCCCCTAAAGCGCCGCCTTGAAACCGCCGGGCCCTTTTCCGGGGCCATGACAACCCGTGAGCGATGGCTGCCGCAACAGGGATAGCGCGCGAAAGAATCCCTCCTCAAACAGGCAGGGATCGGGGGCGTTACGCGGCAGGTCACGGCGGCCGACGGATCTTGCGGGTTCTATAGGCAAAGCCCCGCCTGCTATTGAGGCAACGGTCTTAACGCCGCATGCGCAAAATCGTTCCAAAAGATTTTTCTCTATTCGCATCAGGTGTCTGAGCCTGTCGCCGGTCGCCGCCAATTCCTCGCGTGCGAAGACGCGTTGCCCGGGATCTTTGAGCGTTTTTGCGCTTGCAATGGATTGCTCGAGCCGATCGCGCATTTGCGAGAGCGTTGCGAACCTGCCACGCTCATAAACAGGATATCCGGTAAACGTATCAAGCGTTTCTTCTTTTTTGAATGCCAGCCCGTTTGCATCGGCAACACCGGCCACCACCATGCCTTGCGTCGCGGTTTCGACATTTCCGAGACGCGTGGCAAGAACGTTCAAAATATCTTTCAACGAGCCGATATCGTCGAGCTGGTAAAGAACTTTGCTTTTGTCGGCGAGCTTGCGCCCGCCTTCTGCCGCTTGAATGGCGCGCTTGGTGATAAGGTTAAGTTCATAAAATTCGGGCTGGATCAGAGGTTTAACATTTGCCGCGTTACAGCATTCTTCCGTTCCCTCCCGAATCCCGGCAACAACAGAATCTTCAATCTCTACCTTATGTCCTCCTGCAAGCAGCCTGGCGACAAGAAGTTCGGCCAAGGCATCGACGGACGCTTTCGCCGGGATATCAAAGCCGATCCCGTCGATCATTTGAAGTTTGCGGAGAGCTTCGATCAGATTTTTTGTCCCGAGGCTGCTCAACGTAACGCGGTGCGGCGCTTCGGAGCCGATTTCAACATCCGTGATGAGATCGATGGAGCCGGAAGGCGGCGTAATAACTTCGATGCCCGTGCGATTTGTGGCGATCATGGCATAATAAATTTCGGGAAGCGCTGGGTTGCCGGGATTTAGGCGTGGCAAGCCGCAAGCGCCCACTTCGTTCCCGAGGGTATAAATCAGCAATCCGCTTGGCCCTCGATGAGGGCCATAGGCGTATCGATTCGAAGCCAGTAATTCCTTCGCTTGCTGCAAAAAATTCTTCATACAAACCTCGCCATAAAATAACTTCGATTGAAATATGTAATAGCTGTCTCGAACGGGCAAGCATGCTTTATGAGATGAGGTTTAATCAAGGAGCGTCATCGCGAGCCGCCAACTTGTCCGCCGAAGCTTTAGCGAAGGCGGGAGGCGGCGTGGCGATTTAGTTCTCATCTTAGCCTTAAAGAACTGGACTGGATTGCTTCGCTCCCTTTGGTCGCTCGTAATGACGATTCCGCCTTATTTCATCCTGTTCTAAATTACCCCACAAACAACGACTTTGCCGTAAACCCTGCCGCTTTTTCCAGTGCCGAGGCGGCTTTGAACAGCGTCATCTCGTCGAACGCGCGGCCGACAAGCTGAAGCCCCATCGGCAGGCCGTTCGCGGCCAGGCCCACGGGCACGGCGATGCCGGGCAGGCCGACGAGGTTCAGCGTCACCGTGAACACGTCCTCAAGATACATTTGGATCGGATCGTCGGTTTTCTCGCCGATGCCGAACGCCGTCGAGGGCGCGACCGGCGTCAGGATCGTGTCGCACTTTTTGAACGCTTCCTCGAAGTCGCCGCGCAAACGCCGCCGCACCTTCTGGGCGCGGACGTAATAGGCGTCGTAATACCCGGCGGACAGCACATAGGTGCCGATGAGGATGCGCCGCCGCACTTCCTTGCCGAAGCCCGCGCCGCGCGTGTTTTCATACATCTCGATCAGCGACTCGCCGGACTCGCGCAAGCCGAAGCGCACGCCGTCGTAGCGCGCGAGGTTCGACGACGCCTCGGCGGGCGCGATGATGTAATAAACCGGCAGCGCGTATTTCGTGTGCGGCAACGAGATGTCGACCGTTTCCGCGCCGGCGTCGCGCAGCATCGCCGCGCCTTTCTGCCACAGCGCGTCGACTTCCCTGTCCATGCCATCCATGCGGTATTCGCGCGGAATGCCGATTTTCATGCCTTTGATGTCCTGCCCGACGGCGGCCGTGAAATCCGGCACCGGCACGTCGACCGAGGTGGAATCGTTCGGATCGAACCCCGCCATCGTGCGCAGCATCAGCGCGGCGTCAGCCACGGTGCGCGTGATCGGCCCTGCCTGATCGAGCGAGGACGCGAACGCGATAATGCCCCAGCGCGAGCAACGGCCGTACGTCGGCTTGATGCCGGTGAGGCCGCAGAGCGAGGAGGGCTGGCGGATCGAGCCGCCCGTGTCCGTGCCCGTCGCGGCCATCGCAAAGCGCCCGGCCACTGCTGCCGCCGAGCCGCCCGACGAGCCGCCGGGCACCAGCTTGCGCGCGGCGTTCGCGGGATCGGGCCCCGACCACGGGTTTATGACGTTGCCATAAGCGCTCGTGGTGTTGGAGGAGCCCATCGCGAACTCGTCCAGCGAGGATTTGCCGAGCATGACGGCGCCTGCGTCGAACAGTTTCTGCGACACGTGCGATTCATACGTTGGCACGAAGTTCTCAAGAATCTTGCTAGCGGCGGTCGTGCGCACGCCCTTGGTGCAATACAAATCCTTCATGGCGATGGGGATGCCGTCCATCGGCCCGGCCTGTCCTTTGGCGCGGCGGGCGTCGGAAGCTTTCGCCTGTTCCAGCGCCAGTTCCGGCGTTTCGGTGATGAAAGCGTTCAGGGGCCGCGCGCGCGCCACGGCGGCGTTGTGCGCTTCGGCAAGTTCGATGGCGCTGAACTTTTTGGCCGCAAGCCCGTCAAGGGCTTCGGTAACCGTTAAATCCGTAAGCTTGCTCATTCGACTACCTTCGGCACGACGAAGAACCCGGCGGTTTTGGCGGGCGCGTTGGCAAGGATGTCGTCCGGCTTGTTGCCGTCCGTCACCCGGTCCTCACGCCAGCGGAGCGGCAGGTCGTTGACGTTGGCCAAGGGCTCGACGCCTTCGACGTTAACTTCGTTAAGCTGTTCGACCCATTTCAGGATGCCGGACAGCTCGCCCGCGACCTGCTGGAGCTGTTCAAGGGGGACTTTGAGGCGGGCCAGATGGGCTATTTTGGCGACGGTGGCGGTATCAATGGTCATGTTCGGGGCTCGGGATTAGGGACTCGGGATTAGGGAAAATGACAGGGGTCTATAGCAATCCTTTTTCTTTTTAGCAAAAGGGAGTTAACTTGGTGGAGGAAAAGGCGATTTTAGGAAAAATGTCCCTAACCCCTAACCCCTAACCCCGAGACTATGCCCGTCTGCAACCTTTCCTGCCTTCCCGCCCTATGCCCCAAAGGCAGCTGCCTGCTTGGCCTCGATCCCGGCAGCACAGTCATCGGCGTGGCCATATCCGACCCGGACCGGCGCGTGGCCTCGCCGCTCGTGGGCATCGAACGGACCAAATTCACGCAGGACGCTGCGGCTTTGGCCGCCATCATTCGCGAGCGGAACGTGGGCGGCCTCGTTATAGGGCTTCCCAAAAACATGGACGGCACCGAAGGCCCTTCGGCCCAGTCGGCGCGGAGTTTCGCCTCAAACCTTTTGCGCAAGGGCCATTTACCGGACCCGGACATGCCCATCGCCTTCTGGGACGAGCGCCTGTCCACGGCGGCCGTGACCCGCTTCATGCTCGAGGGCGACATGAGCCGCAAGCGCCGCGACGCCGCCGTCGACAAGGCCGCGGCGGCCTACATCCTGCAGGGGGCGCTGGACGCATTAAGCGCCATGACACCTACGCAAGATCCGGAGTAGCATGGCGTCATGCAGCGTATAACGGGCAAAGTGGTCGGCGGCGTGCTCGGCTTTGTGTTTGGCGGCGGGCCCCTCGGCGGCCTCGTCGGCCTGATCATCGGCCATATGTACGACAAAACCCCCGCCGCCGCTTTTCAGGCCCGGACCCGCCGCACGCGCTACGAGCAACCGAACCGCCACGGCCGGTTCGCCAACAGCCTCGAGCAGTCCACGTTCGTCGTCGGCATCATCGTTTTGGGCGCCAAGATGGCCAAGGCCGACGGCCGCGTCTCGCGCGAGGAAATCGCCACGTTCCGGCGCGTGTTCCACATTCCCGATTCCGATGCGGTCGAGGTCGGACGAATCTTCGATCAGGCGCGGCAAACGGCGGCGGGCTACGAACCTTACGCGGCGCGCCTCGCGCAGGTGTTCCGCCGCAACCCCGCCATTCTGGAAGAGGTTCTGTCGGGCCTGTTTCTGGTGGCCGTGGCGGACCGGACGGGCCTTTCCTATCCCAAGGTCGTTTTTCTGCGCCGCGTCGCCGTCATATTCGGCTTTACCGAAGAGGACTTCGCGCGCATCGCCGCGCGTTCCGGCATACGCCTGCCGGGACAGCCTCCCGTGCAAAAAGACAATCCGTACAGTGTGCTCGGGCTGCCGGAGTCGGCGCCAGCCGCCGATATCAAGCGCACCTACCGCGCGCTTATCCGCAAGCATCATCCCGACACGCTCGTGTCGCAAGGCCTGCCGCCGGAACTGATCGCGCAGGCGACCGAGAAAATGAAGCGCATCAACGCCGCCTATGCCGCGGTGTGCAAGGAAAAGGGTATCAAGTGAAGCCGGGGATCGGGGATCAGGGATCAGGGATCAGAATTCAGGCGTCGCCAAATTACGACGATCGCGAGCCGGGCGCTTCCTTACAGTCTATCGTTTTGCACTACACGGGCATGGACGCCGAAGACTGGCTCAGAAAAGTCTGCGATCCCGAAACAAAATTGAGCGCGCATTACATGATCGGCGAAGACGGCGGCATTGTGCAATTGGTGGACGAAGCTAAACGGGCGTGGCATGCGGGCGTCAGTTTCTGGCGCGGAGAAACCGACATGAACAGCGCCTCCATCGGCATCGAGTTGGCCAACCCCGGCCATCAAAACGGCTACCGGCCTTTTCCGGGGACGCAAATTGCGGCGCTTAAGAATTTGCTGCGCGCGATCATCCGCCGTCACGCGATGAATGCGCGCCTCGCCCTTCTCGCTCATTCCGACATTGCGCCCATGCGCAAGGAGGACCCCGGCGAGTTGTTTCCGTGGCGGGAGCTGGCGCAGGAAGGGCTCGGCCTTTGGCCGGAGACGAAGCCGGAAGACTACGCGCCGCACGGCGAAGGCGAGGTAGCGGAACTGATGCGGGCCATAGGTTATGCGTGTCTTTCGGACGCCGCCGCCGATCCTTCGGCAGGAGCGGCGCTGTTGGCTTTTCAGCGGCATTATCATCCGGAAAATCTGACGGGGCGTCCGGACGGCGAAACCGTGGCGCGGCTCCGGGCGCTCAAACGTCTTCAGGCAGAGGCGGAAGCGGTTCGCCGCGGCGGATGACGGCGGCCAGAGGGCTGAACGCCGCGACGACACGTTCGTAGACCGGGCGCTTGAAATCGACGATCAGCGACGGCGTTTCCTCAAGAGCCGCCCAGCGCCACGCCGTGAACTCCGGCCGTTCCGGCTCGAATTCCCCCGTGAGGCTGATGTCGGCGTCTTGTCCCTGAAAAAGCAGGGCGAACCACGTTTGCTCCTGCCCCCGGTATTTGCCGCGGAAAACGCCGCGCCGGTATTGCAGGTAGTCCGGAAACTCGTAGCGGAGCTTTTCGCCGATGACGCCGACGATGGCGGCGTTGTCGGTGCCGACCTCTTCTTTCAGCTCGCGCAGCGCGGCGGCGCGCAGATCCTCGTTTTTCTGCACGCCGCCTTGCGGCATTTGCCACGCGCCGGCGCGGTCGCGGCGCTCCGCGCACAAGACGAGGCCGTCGCGGTTGAAAAGGCACAAACCGACGCCGTGACGGTAGGGAAGGTTGTCAACATCTATTGTCATTCAATCACCGCGGAGACAGGGGCCAGCGCCAAACCGTGGTCCGGAAGCTGTTTAATCCATTTTTCAAGATGGTCCAGCGTAACCGGCAAAGGCGCGGCGACGCCGACGGCGTGACCCGTCAACCGGGCCGCTTGCTCAAGCTGGTTCAAAGCGCTGTCGATTGCCGCCGGCGAGGGGTCGCGGTCGATGCGCAGCGTGGCGACGGCAACGGGAATCTGCATCTGTTTGGCCAGATCGCTGAGCGTGCTGTGCGGGGCGATGCGCGCGTCAAGAACCATGAGGCCGCGGCGCTTGATGGTCTCAAGCACAGGAGTCAGCTTGGCCGGGTCGGCCGTGAACCGTGATCCGCTCAGCGTCGTGACGCCGACATAGCCTGCGGCGCTTTTGAGCGACGCGCCGAGCCGCTGGATGTTGTCGCTGGGCGGCAAATAGGTCAGGAGGGTGTTGGGGCCGGGGTCGCTGCGCGGGTAATCGAACGGCTCCATCGGCAGCGCCAGAAGCGTTTCATGGCCATCCTGCCGGGCCCGGCCCAGCCACGCGCCCACCACGGGGCTTTGCACGTCGAAGGCCATTGTAACGCCCGCCGGAAGCCGCCGCAACGCGGCGTCGGAAGCCATGCGCGACAACCCCATGTCGATTATGACGATTGCGACGCGCGGTCTTTTGTCGTTGGTGTTAAACGGGCGCGCGTAAACCTGCCAGACCTTGCGGCCGTCCTCGCCGACGCGAGGCAACTCCCCGTCGGCGGTGTTTTCCGTCAAACCCGGATCCGGCGCATGCGCCATGCGCGCGCCGCGGTCATCCGTATCGTTCATAGCCGTGGCGCCAGTGTCGAGCCCGGACGATTTGCCGGCCGCAGCCGGGGCTGGAGCCGGTGCGGGGGCCGCCGGTTTTTCCGGCGCGGGCCCGGCTTTCTTTTCCGGAACGGCTTCCCGCTTCGGCGCGGCATGGGAAGGCCGCTCGCCCTTGGGCGCGGGCATGAGCCACGGCGAAACCAAAAGAAGCAAGAGCGTCGCCGTCACCCAAAGTTTTAGCGAGCGCGGGTAACGGGCCAGAAAAGTTTCCTTCCGTTCGTAGGGCCGATTCGGAGGCTCCGGGGCGCCGGACGCAGGGTTCACTTTTTCGTTTCCTCGGCTGGCGCGGCTTTCGTTTCGAACAGGTGAACGCCGCGGATCAGGTCCAAG